>JAFARV010000808.1 GCA_019245255.1 Acidobacteriaceae bacterium
CGTCGTGCTCTTCGTTGACCGTCAGTTCATTGGTGACGTTGCCATCGTGCGCATATTTGCGAGCGTGTTCTTCAATGGCGCGTTTTTCATCTTCGGAATGAACCGGTCCGCGCAGTGTCACCTTGCCTTGATCGGCGATAATTTTGACGTTGTGTCCGTACGTCGAGAGAGATTTGTCGTGCACTACGTCTCGTCTAATATGCTTCTCTAAGTCCCGATCAGACCTGTTGTTTTTGCCTTGATCTGCCGTCGGCTGTGCGGTGTCGCGATCCTGTTTATTTACCGCCGTGTTATCCGGGGCGTGCTCTTGGGCTGCGCAAATTGCACTGGGCGCCAGTAAAGCTCCTGATAGCACGAACCCGCACAGCATCGATTTAAAGGTTCGATACATAATCCTCCTCGCTGATGCATGGAGCACGGCAAAGGCCATCGCAATGCGCGCCGCCCGCGGCAAAATCAATTCGGATAAGTAACTGAGTTGATAAGCCTTACCTTTACGCCAAAGTGGCGAGTGCGTATAGTTACGAGCGTGCTCGGCGCAGTAATTTCTTCCTGCTGAGTTGTGAATGCTCGTCGTGCTAAGGCACGTCAAGCCGGCTCGGATCGATTGATCCTTGACGGTGATTCTACCGGTACTTTCCGAGCCCGTCGGCATCCGGAAAGTGGACAGCAATCAGCTCAACGTGGGTTCAACGGAATACACATGGGTTCTCCAAACCTTGATGGCCCAAGGGACCTAGACTGAAAGCGTTGCAATACTTACCGTTTATGAGAAACACAGCGGGCTTAACGTGGTTCTGGATGATAGCGTTTAACATCGATCTCCCCGGCGCGACGGCGCATCGTCTTTGCGTCGTACCATGCCTGCATCCGCAGAAGCATTTCCATATCGACGCCGAAAGCTTTCTCGACCCTCAGCGCCATTTCAGCGGAAAGGGCGGCGGTGCCGTTCACCAGATCGGATAACGTCGCGCGACGCACACCCAACACCTCCGCCGCGTCGGTAATGCTGAGATTCAATTCTTCCAAGATTTCATCCCGGATGAACGCGCCGGGATGCGGCGGTGTCATGCCGATTTTGGTAGGCTTGCTCATCAGTGATAATCCTCCAAATCTAGGTTGCAAATAACATCGTCATCAAGCTCAAACGTCAAACGCCAGTTGCCGCTTACCGAAATGCTCCACACACCGGCGCGGTCGCCCTTAAGCTGGTGAATGCGCCATCCCGGCGGCCCGGATACTTGCGTCATATCCCCGGCAGTGATCAGCGCCGCCAGTATGTTGCGCAGCCGCTTCACTAAATCGGGCCGCAGTTCGCGGGTGTCGTCGTCCTCAAGAAGACGCAACAAGCCGCGATGCTGAACACCCCGAATTTCCATCATCGCACTGTACGGCTCTACCGTACATTTGTCAAGCACAAAAATTTAACGCGTAGATTTTCCAAATCGTCCAGGACCGTTTGTGAGGGTCTGAGAGAGGACCATGCATAACCTCAGCTCCGAATCGGGCCACGCCGCCAGCCTGGGAAGGCGATGACCGTTAAAGGTGATGGCCGACAAGCCTGTTAGATGATGCTATGCTCCGGTGGACATCACCATCAAATTCACTCAAACGCAAGAAATGAAACTCCTATTTAGAATCCTTTGTATCTCGTTTCCCATGCTGGTCCGGTGCTTCGGACAGGAAGCTATGCCCGACGACCATCTGTTCCTGGTCCGCGCTTTTGGTGCGCGGGGTGACGCAACGACACTCGACACTCAGGCAATCCAGAGGGCTATCGAAGCAGCACATAACAGCGGCGGCGGTCGAGTACTTTTCACTCCGGGAACATATGTGAGCGGCACACTCCGGCTGCTTGACAATGTCACGCTCGAGATGCAGGCGGGTGCGGTTTTACAAGGCAGCCGGAACGTGCTGGATTATGGCGAGATCGCTGAATTTGGCTTCGGCCGGAGATACGGCCTGGACAGTTCAGGTGAAGGGGTCCGCGTGGGGTTGATAGTAGCAACGGGAGCCAAGAACATCGGAATAGCCGGTCAGGGAAGGATTGACGGGAACGGGGACTCTTTCTTCGATCTGAAGAGTCTTCACAACACACTTGATTTCGACGCCAAGTACACGAGGCAGAGCGATCAGTTCGATGCTCCCCGCTATGGGACGGAATTCGGCCCTGTCGAAGTACATGCGACCGGAAGACCTGGAACCATGATCATTCTCTCGGAATGCCGTAACATTCTCATTCGAGATGTGACATTGAGCAACGCTCCGAACTGGACATTGCACCTGCAGGCATCCGAGAATGCGACCATCTCCGGTATACACATCGACAACGACGTCCTGCTGCCGAATAATGACGGAATTGATTGCATGCGCTGCAAAAGCATTCAGGTTTCAGACTGCTCGATCAAAGCAGGAGATGATGATCTCGCGATCGTTTCGAGCGATGACGTGCATGTCAGCAACTGCAGTCTGTTTTCTTATTCTGCTGCAGTGCGGCTTGAAGACAGCAGGTACAGTACGTTCACGGATCTTTCGATTCACACCAACCGCGGCCTGGCCATTTTCAGCCGGGGAGATGAGCACACCGCTCATATTCTTTTCTCGAACATCACCATGGAAACGAAGCTCATAACAGGCCATTGGTGGGGCAAAGCGGAGCCGATCTATATAGCCGCGCGCACGGGAAGTGGACGTGCCGAAATTCGCGACGTGCGTTTCACCAATCTGAGCATAGAAGCTGAGAGTGGGATTGTTCTCTATGGCGCTCCCGACAGCATTATTCGAGATATCACTCTGGACAGCGTCAGGATGCAATTGCGGGCCCCCGAACAGCGCATCGCCGACTCTGTAGGCGGAAACTTCGACTTGCGCTGGACGGCCACAAATCTCTCCGAGGGTATCTTTAAACACGACATACCTGGAATCTATACCCGGTACGTGGATGGCCTGCGGATTCGCGACTTTGATCTGGTCTGGGGAAAAAATCTTCCGGCCTACTTTGCAACGCCGATGCAGACAGAGGACTCGACGCACATCAATACAGTGGATTTCACCGTTAATGGCAATTCGACGGGTTTCACCACCGGAAACTGATGGGTGCGAGGGATCTGGTAAGAACGATCAAATCTCTGTTGCCGTCGCTGGCATTGGTTGTGAATGCGGCACGGGCAACAGCAACACTGAGCCCGCCGCATTCGGGTCATAAAGCCGTAAATAGAAATAGCCGATGCCTGCCGTTCCCAGCATCAGGTTCGGGGTCTGGTCCCCGTCGGTTACTCCACACGGCCAGCGAAAATTCTGATCCTCAAATTGTTCGATGCCCTGATCTCCCACAGCTTCCGCTAATCGCATCTGCAAGGTGTCGTCGAGCGCCGCAGCCGCGTAGATCAGCAGATCGGCATTACCTCCTAGCCCGTGACACAACGAAAAATTCGACCCGGGCGTGTATTTGAGCATGGACGCAGTAGTTCGAATGGCAGCCATGGCATCGTCCTTAAGCGATTCGTTGCCGAGGATTTGATAGCCCCGCAGGCGATCAAGCCCGATCCCCGGCGCACCGTGGCACCAGGAAGTTGGATAACTCGGGCCTCCGTTACTTGGAGTGTCCGGATCGTATAGGTACCTAAAGTCCGGCCAGTTGGAGCAGCGGGGATCAAAATAAGAATTCTCATAGCGCCGCGATTGTTCTGCGGCCTCACGGAAGCGAACATCTCCCGTTGCTTGGAACAGTTCTGAAAAGGCCCAGGCGATTCCCGCTGCGCCGTGCGAGAAACCGGTGAGATCTTCGCGCCGCCGCTCGGGCGCAACGCCCATCGTGTTCCATGACCAGCCGCGGTCACTTTTCCGCGCCAGCTTAAGCAAAGCGTCGCCGTAGCGCACGGCAACGTCAGCCCACTCGTGATTGCACAGCGCTGTGGAGAGCGCAAGCAGCGCCGGAATAGCTCCCGCCAATCCGCCGATCACATCGAAGCTATTCGGGAACCCGCGCAAAACGGCCGCGGCGTCAGGCGCGCCCTTTGCGCTATTTACATCGGTATTTACATCGGCGAATGCAGGCACGCCGTGCAGCACTTCGCGTGCTTTGTCCTCCCACCCAAGACTCGCGAGTGTCCAGGCAATGCCCGTCAGTCCCAGATAGAAGCTCGGCCGGACAGCGATGGCAATGTAAGGAACGCGCGAATAAGCCTGAAGGACCGCTGCTTCGGCCGTTTCGCGAAGTAGTGCTTCGTTGGTGAGCGAATGCAGCTTAATGAGGAAGAGTGCAATTCCGCTGGTGCCTCCATACAAATCAGGTCCGAGCGCGCGATGGGCGACTTTCCATGCACCGTCCAGCTTTTCCATGGAATCGCCCATCCAATTGCACCGGTTGCCCGACCAGATGGCATCACGGCAGATACGAGCGCCAATGCGCGCGGCGGTCTCGAGATACCTGTTACGGGACGAAGTCATAGATATCTGCCGAGCCGGGATTCAAGTATGGAGTGATGACGGATACGCCTTTTCGCTCAAGCGCTTCTTCGAGGGCAGCGCGGGCCAGACCTTTCCCGTTCGAAGCTACTTCGCACATGCTTTGTGCCAGTACGCCACAGCGATGCATCCCGAAGCTTTGTGCTGCGCCAGGATCTTCTGCGAAGGCGAGACCATGCGCGAGCGATTTCGTGAACAGCGGAGCTTCGGTACGAAGATGAGACGCGATGGAACGCCGCGTGTCGCGCAACAGGCGCGCTACAACCTGGAAGCAACGCCGCGGCACGAACAAAACGGCCGAATCCGCTCTGATGTATGCGCCGGGAGCGATCAGGCATTTGAACCGATACGGCACCTGGAACCGATTCAGGCGGCTCGAAATCGATGCGAGCAGCAATGCTGCGCCAGCAGGCTCTAAATGCCAATAGAAGCGCAATAAACAACCGTTGTCCCACTCATCGGATACCGTTTCGCCGAAAGCGAAATAGAAGCCTGGCTGCATGTATTCCGACTCAACCGCGAAGTAAACATCTACGGCCGCACCCACCCGCAACGGCATTCCGGGTCCTTCTTTTGTGATGAATTCTCCGGGTGCAAACGTTCGGGTGAGACCATCGCGACCGGCTGTTATCCAGTTGCCGTTGAGAACGCTCTCAATGCGCCAGCCGCTCTGCCAACGCGCACGGCCATGATTTGCCGAACGCAATTCGTTCAACAAGCTGGTATTTCCATTCGACATCGCAGGCGATCTCGCGTCCGTATTGAGCCGGCGCATATAGCAGCGCTCGTAAAGCAAGTCGCGTAATCGCGCTTCCGCTTCCGCAGCCGTGGCACAGCCTAAAGCTTCGCCTTGAAACGCAAAGGCAGTAGGACCTTCTATCCTGATCGCATCCAGAATCGGCACGAGATCGAGGCGGCCATTATTCATCGCGGATACCCAACAAGTCTTGGATCGCATCGGCGGGCCGCGTCAGAATGTTGAAACTCGTCTGGAGCATGGCGGCTCCTACCGGCGGCATGTCCTGCCTGGGGTGCATCATCTCGTAGGCGCTTTGAATCATTCGCGCCGCACCGCAACGCACGCTCCGGGAAAGCATCGCGCGCGACGCGCTCTGGTCGACTTCAATGCCTGCGGCATAGCTCTCCCAAAATGCCCGAATGCTCGGCTGCAGTGAGTCTAGAGGCCATCCGGCGCGATTTACGAGAATGTCCGCGCTCAGCGTCTCGTGGAAGGGCATCGAGTACAGCCAGGCATTCAGATACGCCTGAAATACCGATCCGATATCCCAGCAGGGGTCGCCGAAGACGCCCATTTCCCAATCGACAAGCAGCAGCTCGGGGTCTGGCGATTCCGAATTGCAGATCAGCATGTTGTCCCATTTCACATCGCCGTGGATGAGACAGGAAGGCGCCCATTCGTTTCGCACTCCGCTCAGAAGATCGCAGTATTCGGGATAGCCCTGAACAATTTCGAGCAGGCGAGCGTTGGCAGGACTCAATGAATCGAACCAGGCAGGATTCGTTTCGTGGACGGAAAGAATCCACGGGATCTTGCCGGACGCGCCAGTGCCGTGAGTCACGCGATGTAAAGCCGCGAGCGCCGCTCCTTGCATGCGTCCCGTAGAGACCGGACACGAACCTAATCGGCGATGATACTGGCTGAGCGTCTCGCTCGCGGATGCAAGCGCGATTACGATGATCCGCGATTCGACATCGCTCGCGTAGTGCTTCGGTAAGAAGCGTTCGCGAGAAAGCCGGCGGTAACACGCGTCTTCCTGTTCCCAACAGGCTATTGAAACGGGGTCCCACTGGCGGATCTGCTTTATGAAGTAGCCGGGATTGGGGCCGCGCAACACGCGAAATGCCCGATTCCGGTGCGAGGCATCGGTGATGATCAAGTCCCCGTCGACAATTGTGTCGTAGGAGAGCAGCCCTCTCGATAGCAAGTAATCGCTTAGGTTGCGGGTGGTCAGAATCACGGTTGGACGGGAATGGATCCCGCGGTCTTTTGCCTCCGCGGGATCCAGTCGTTTACGTTAAGGCTGACGGCAGGGAGCCGCGCACGTCGTGCCCCCAACGCACGTCCTTCCCGCTTCCGTCGGGAAGGGACAACTCGGGCCGGTCCTGGTGCAAATGGGACCGCTTTCGGAGCACTCGGATGTTTTTGTTGGGCAGTTTGAACCGGTCTGTGTAGTGACACAAGGCTGGGGACAGGTGGTACCGCTCACGGTTGGGCAATTCGGACCCGAATGCGTGCAACTCGCTGCAGGGCAGGTTGTACCACTGACAGTTCGACAGTTCGGTCCGCCGCAGGTACTGGGCGGGAAACTTGGGCAATTCGGTCCGCAACACGTGGTCTCGGGCGTGGTCGGACAGTTTGGTCCACTGCAGGTGAACTGCGGCGACGTCTGGCAGGTCGGCCCGGTCTCCGTGCAAAGCGCGCCGGGACAGGTGGTTCCGGATTGGGTTTGACAAGCCGGTCCGCTTTGTGTGCAGGGAACGGGACATGTCGTGCCGCTGCCTGTCGGGCAGTGCGGGCCCGCGTGTGTGCAAGCGGTTCCGACTTTGGTAATGCAAGGCGCCGGGCACGTGACCTGGGACGGACACCTGGGGCCAGCGTCCGTGCATCCATCGATAATGGTGCCGCAGTTGGCTCCTGTGGCGGTGTTGGGTAGTCTGGCGCCGGCAGCACAGGCTTGCGTCATCATGATGCGCCCTTCGAGGAAGCTCGCTTTGTGCCGCTCCGTCACGACGGGACCGTGGATCAGGGTTGCGTCGCGTTCAATCCAAACGTAGCTGCCGCCTATGGGCGATTTTTCTTGCGGTATTTCCTGGGAATAGAGAATGGCATCTTCGGGGATTTCGAAGTAGTCGCTTAATTCGCTGTCCAAATACAAGCGAACGTGACCCTCTTCCGATGAGGCTCCAAGGTAGCCCTTAAGTAGAAGGGTATTGGGTGGGTTTTTGGGATCCTTGACGATCTTAGAGACGAAATCGTCCATCCTTGGGGGCATGGCAACCTCCTTTCGATGGTTGGGAAAATCTACGAATTTCCGTTTAGTAGTGTGGGCTAGAAAGAGTGGCAATTCAAGGGAAATTGCGAGGAATTCTGATGAGCGTGGCGGCAGTGTATGTGCACTTACGCTAGCCTGCGGCGAATTCCGTTCCGTTATAGTTAGTTAGCCGCTACCCGAACGAATGAAATCGCTTCCAGAACGAGGGCCACGGTTCGCGCGGGCCTTGGCACACGAAGACCTGCAGGTGATCTCCGATAGCGCTGTTCCGGATGCCGAACGGAACGTTAATGTGGCCGGCAAGTTTGCAGCGCTCGAAAATGCCTTCGACATCAGCGCGCAGTAAACCCGCGGTGATGACCGTTTTCGGCGGTGAATTGCCATACCCTCGCAGCCAGTGCGAATTGGACCCGCTAATCGCTTCGGGCAGACCTCGGGAGTGGCCGTAAAGATTGATAGCGCCGGCTTGTCCGGCATCGCCGGCCAGGATACCAACCGGGGCGCTCTCTGTTGGGAGCGAATCGCGAACGCGAGCCACGGCCTGGGCCATTTCGCGCCAACCGAACTCCTCATCGAAGTTGCCACCGTTTACAGCGTTGGCAACTGTCCACCAACGAGAGCCCGCCGGCGCCACCGGCAGAACCAGGGCAGCGACTACGAGACCGCCTATCACCAAACTTCTCCGTACCCTACGGCGTATGGCGCTGGCAACAGTCGGGGGCAAGGTCTCCAGTCTTCGTTCACCCCAAACGGCACCGGCGGCGAGCAGCATCGGGTAGGCCGGCGCGAGATAGTAAGGCCTGCCCTTAGCAATGAGAAACAGCGTCAAGGGAATCACATATATCCAGCCGATGACACGGTAACGCTTTCCATCGGGTGTGGCGAAAAGGAAGTACAACCCGGCGGCCCAGAGCGGCACCGTGATGGGGTTGGTAGCTACCCAGCACTGCAGAAGCAGGAAGTTATCCGTACGGCCCAGGCCGACATCACGCGCGTGAATGAACTGCAGAAAGGCTAGCGAGATGAAATCATGCTGGACCTGCCAGACGAGGTTAGGAAGAAAAATCAACATGGCAATGCAGGCGCCGTACCACAGCCACTTGTTAAGGAGCATGCGGGGATTGGTGAGCAGGATTCCGCCCGCAATGCCTGCCAGGAAAAAAGCCATTGTGTATTTGGTCATCATGCCGAGGCCGACGATGCCACCGAGAGCCAGCCACCAGCGCTGGTCTCCGGAGTTCAGCAAGCGAAGCATCACATAGGCTGCCAGCACCCACCACAGATAATCGAACGAAACATACTGGAACAGTGTGCCCGAGCTTACCGCTGGCCCTGCTATAGCGGCCGCCCATGCGGCTACGACCTGGGCTGTGCGTTTACCGCCCATTTCGCGGGCCATAAAACCGGTGAGCACCATCGCGATCGCCGGAGCCAGTGCGGCGAAAAAACGCAGCCCAATCAGCGAGGTGCCGAACAACGTGAGCGCCACTCGGGCAATGAAGGGAGTGAACGGCGGGTATACGACGTATCCCCAGCTAAGGAAACGAGCGTCATCGACAGTCGCCAGCTCGTCGCGGTGAAATCCGTACTGGCCGTTGGTTACTGTATGCAACACGAGTACTGACAGAGCACAGAGAACGAGGATGCCGGCATCGGTCGCGATCATCCGTTGGCTAAAGCCGGCCAGTCGCATAGGCCCCTTTTTTTCTGCAAGTCAACGTTTGTAGCCTACACCACTTGCGGAGCCGGTTATCAACCCACCGCTGGTTATCAACCGGCCCCACAGCGGCACACTAGCTCTGCGCTTCTCTGGGAACGAAACGGATAATCGCTGCTGTAACACGCGACGGGTTTGCAAAAAAATCGCTCGGAAATTCTGCGGAAAGCGGCGCCTCGTGGAATGGGAAACAAAATTGCTTTCCTTTTAAGCAGTGAGGCGGTTATGCCGATGACGCTCCAAGAGCAGGACGTTCTGATTGTTTATGGCTTGGACAGAAAGCAATTGCCACAGTCATCTGTGGAGTCAGTCGATGGCTATGAGCATCTGACTCTGGGGCGGCGGACGGCGCAGACGTTCTCCCGGCCGCTCAGGCAATGGGACGCTGATTTGCGGAATGGTCAGCGAAACCCTTCGCCCAACATGATGTCGCTCCCCTCGCGGTCGATTTGAGTAAACAGAATCCGGCGCTCATCTGGAGATATCGCCAGGCCGGTATTCCACGGCGTCGGCTTGTGGCTGGTCCGGCCCAGTTCCCGCATACTTCGGGTTGAGAAATCAAGGAATTCGATGCCAGTGATCGCGGGGCTCAACTGTGGCCGATAATCCAGGAAATAAAGACCCTTTGATCCGACCGCCCAGTTTCCCCACATCTCAGTCTTCAAAGAGTCGATCATCAATTCTTCTTCGCCGCCGTGAACAGGAACTCGCCAGATGCTTGGCTTGGGCAGTTCCTTGTTGTAAAACACCCAGGCGCCATCTTCAGACTCGAACGCCATGAAGCCGCCTCGCCGAGTAACCTGTTCCGGCGTCCCGCCACCCTCTCCTGGTTTTTTCCATACCTGCCAGGTGCCACTACGCTTGGAAGCAAAATAGATAAACCGCCCGTCGCGAGACCAACTTGGTACGACATTCTCGGAATTGTCATTCGTAAAGCGGGAGGGCGCGCCGGGATTCGCGGCATCCATAACATATATCTCTGCATTGCCGGTCGCCCGCGAATCAAACGCGAGACGCTTGCCGTCTGGGGACCAGCGCGGGCTACCTGTCAGCGGACCATTAAAATG
>JAFARV010001037.1 GCA_019245255.1 Acidobacteriaceae bacterium
TTATCAATCACGTCGGTAACGCTGGCGAAACGAGCGCGCGCGTCGGCCCTGATATATACCGTTTTATCGGTGCGATTCTGCTGCAGATCCTTCACTTTCGGACCTAGCTGTTCCGGCGCGATCAGCGAGTTTCCGGGGCTCAAGTAGACTCGCCCGTCTCGAGTAACTGCGATCAGCACGGCATCTTCTTTGTCCGCTTCCTGCATCTTGATCGTGTTGTGCGTCTTCACCATGTTGACCTGAACGCCTTTACTCAACATGGGCGTAATCACCATGAAGATAATGAGCAGTACAAGCATCACGTCGACCATGGGCGTGACGTTGATCTCAGATACAACCGGCGGCGCTTTGGGTAACTTTGCCATTTCTCAGACTCCCGTCATTTACGAACTTAGTTCAAGCGAGCCAAACTTTGGGGGGCGGATTCCCCGCCCCCGCAATCGGTTCGACTCAACTCAGGCTCAGTTTCGAGTACGGCTACTTCGCGACACGCTGCTGCGTGCGCTTGAGGAAGTAGTCAATCAACTCGGAGCTGGAGTTTCCCATCTCGACGTCAAATGCTTCGATGCGATTCGTGAAGTAGTTGAACATCCAGACGGCAGGGATGGCCACAAAGAGGCCGACGGCAGTCGTGATCAGGGCTTCCGAAATACCGCCGGCGACGGCGCCCAGACCGGTCGACTTCGATGTCGAGATCGATTTGAACGCATTCATGATGCCGACGACGGTTCCGAACAGTCCGACGAAGGGTGCGGTGGAACCGATCGTAGCCAAGCTACTGACGCCACGCTTCAACTCAGCGTGCACGATAGCTTCAGCACGTTCGAGCGCGCGGCGTGATGCTTCGATATCCTCGCCGGGAATTTCGGCACTCATCTGATGCGCCTTGAATTCCTGGAGGCCGGCAACGACGACCTTCGCGAGATGGCTCTTATTGAAGCGATCTGCGATTTTAATTGCCTCATCCAGCTTGCCTTCGCGAAGCGCGCCGGCTACGGCGGGAGCAAACGCACGGGACTGCTTGCGTGCCGCGCTGTAGGCAATGAGCCGGTCGATCATGACACCGATCGACCACGCTGACATGATGAAGAGGCAGGCGACCACGAGTTTCGCGAGAACGCCCATGTTCGCCCAAACCGAACGCGGGTCGAAACTGATTCCCTCCTGCTCCTGTAAGAGCCAGAGGGCCCAGACTTGAAGTTGTAAAAGCATGCTTATCTCCTAAGTTGAATCGAACTACACAAGTTCATCGAACACAAATGGGACCGAAATGTTACTGACTGAGTGTGAAGTTCACAATGATGTCAGTAACAACCACCACCGGCTGGCCATTCAACATAGTCGGCCGGTATTTCCACTGCAAGACCGCCTGGCGGGCAGCTTCGACTAACAGCGGGTGGCCGCGGACGAGCTGCAGGTTCTCAATGTTGCCGTCTTTACTGATGACGGCAGTGAACTCAACCGTGCCCTGAACGCGGGCAGCTTTGGCGAGCGGCGGATAGACGGGCTGCACTCTGCGAATCAGGTTTGCCTCGGCGACGCGGCCGCCAACGCGCACGGGACCGGTCGGGGCAGCAGCCTTGGGCGGAGGAGGAGGCGGAGGCGCAGCGCCGACGCCGCCGACAACGCCACCGATGACACCACCGACAGCGCCTGCTTCACCAACACCGCCGACCACGCCGGCACTCACATCGGGCGGCGGTGCGGCCTCGACAATCCTATTAATGGTCTTCGGAATTACCCTGGGCGCCTGCAACTGGTTCGAGACAAACTGGCGGACGACCGGTTTCGGCTGCACTTTCGGGGCTGCCGGGGGCGGAGGTGGAGGCGGCGGCGGAGGCGGCGGTGGCGCGACCAGCATGCTCTTCAACTGCGCGCTAGGCAGGGCCTCGGTGTAGATCAGCGGAATCAGGATGAAGACGAAAATCACCCCGATCTGTAGCAAAAACGAAAGAAATATCGTGAATGGCTTTTTGGTTTTCTGAGTTCCGTCTACGAATGTCTGGTTGAACATGCCAATCTCCCTACAAACCCATTCGACCGGCCCATAAGGCCGATCTGACCGATTCTTACGGTCAGATTGTTGAGGCGAGATCGCGTCTGTACAACGACAACCCGCCTGCTACCTTACCGGCCGCGCAACACCCTTCCCGGCGGAGACTGCGGGTCTGACCTGCGGTTCAGCAACAGGTGCCGTCCGCACGCCACTCCCGGTTCGCCGATTTCTCTTCTCGACCAGATCCTTCCAGAAGATCAGGATCGGGCTAGCGATGAAGATCGAAGAATACGTTCCGACAATGATACCTACGACCAAGGCAAACGAGAATCCGTTCAACACCTGGCCGCCAAAAAGATACAGCGATATTGCAGTCAAGAATGTCAAACCCGAAGTCAGAACGGTCCGGCTCAGAGTCTGATTAATGCTGCGATTTACAATATCGCGGAACGAACCACGCATCTGGAGCCTGAGGTTCTCGCGAACGCGATCGAAGGTAACAATGGTGTCGTTCATCGAGTAACCGACTAAGGTCAACAGCGCGGCAATAACAGTCAAGTCGACCGGTTTGTTGAACAACGAGAATAAACCGATGGTGATAATCGTATCGTGAAATACGGCGATGACGGCTGCCACGCCGTAGATCCATTCAAACCGGAATGCGATGTAGACTAACATCGCGGCGAGCGCCCAGAGCACAACTTCAATGGCCTGGCGCCGAAGGTCCGCGCCGATTTTCGGACCAACCACCTGAACGTTCCGAACGGTGAACGCGCCGCCATAGCACTGCTGTTTTATCACGTTCAGAATTTTCGGATTCATACCCGGCACGCCGGATAACTGATCGAGGTTCTGAATCAAGCCCGAACGCGGTGGCGTGTCGCGAAACGTAGTAATCTGCTTCGTCAGGTCGTTGACCTGGTCGTCGGTCAAGCCGACGCCTGCCTGGGCGAGCGGGTCACGCAGGCGGTCGGCCAAGGCGCTCTGGCCAGCGGTATTGATATCCAACTTATCGCCCTGATTTGGGTTGAAGGCGGTGTTCAAACTGGAGACCATGCGTCCACGAACGTCCTGGAGAACCTGATCGCTCCGGCCGTTCAAGCCTGTAGAGATGAACACCTCTTGGGTGCCGCTGATCTCCTGAACCTCAATTTCACCTGGGATGGACTTATGGAGTGCCGAGCGGATGGCTTCTGCCGAAGGCCGCTTTTGAAATTTCACATCCATAAGCGCTCCGCCTGTGAAATCAATTCCGTATTTCGGCCCGCCCTTCACTGCCAGACTGATCAACCCAGCCGCTGTAAGCAGTAGCGACAGTGTGATGAACGGCCACTTCTTGCCGAGAAAGTCAAAGTTCGTTTGCTTGAAGATTTCCATCGAGATATGGAAGCCGTCATCTATTGGGATAGACACCGGCTATTAACAAAGGTTCCCAATTCAAAAGTTCGAATCAGGCTTCGGTTTTGCACGTTGCCAAATTCGGAGAAAATTCGTTTGTTCGTAGCCGGGTGTGGGCGCCGGAGAAGGTCCAAGCGCTTTGCCCTGGCTCCGATTTGTTAAATGCTGAGCGCCGTTACGGGCTGCGGACGCGATAACTCCCAGTCAAAGATAACTTTCGAGACAAAGACCGCGGTGAACAGATTTGCGATCAAGCCGATGACAAGCGTTACGGCGAAGCCTTTTACCGGCCCGGACCCGAATGCAAAAAGAATCGCGCAAGACACCACCGTAGTGATGTGCGTATCAATGATCGTCAAAAAGGCTTTGTTAAAGCCAGTATCGACGGCCGGAATTACAGCCTTTCCGGCCCTTAATTCCTCGCGGATACGCTCGAAGATGAGCACGTTACTGTCGACGGCCATACCGATGGTCAGAATGATTCCGGCGATACCAGGAAGTGTGAGGACGGCGTCAAACCAGCTCAGGCAGGCAATCAGAATGACGGCATTGAGGACCAATGCGAGCGTCGCATTGATGCCGCTCTTCTTGTAATAGATCAGCATGGCGACGACAACGGCTAACACGCCTGCGATACCCGCAGCAAATCCGTCGCGAATGGAATCGGCGCCGAGCGAAGGTCCGACGGTGCTCTCCTGCAGGAAGATGACGCCGGCCGGCAGCGATCCGGCCTTCAAATTCAGAGACAAATCGGCGGCGTTCTGCTCGGTTCCCTGACCTTCGATGACACCCTCATCGCGGATTTGACTTTTGATGACCGGCGCCTCAATGACGCGGCCGTCAAGCACAATGGCGAGGCGCTGGCCGACATGCGATCCGGTGTAGGATTCAAACCGCCGGCCGGCGTCCTGGCTCAGGACGAACTTGGTATTCCATTGACCGGGAAGCTGTCCGGGTTCAGGGCTCGCATCCCGGATGTCCGGCCCGCGAACGACCGCTGTGCGTGTGACGACATAAACACCGCCGGCGCGCTGGTTCGGGTCTGCCGGCTGGCCGATCAGTTTCGTTCCCGGGGGCAGAATGCCGCCGTTTTGCGCTAAGGCTTCGTCGCGGCCAGCAAAGGGACCAGCTTTCACATCGTAAAGATCCAAAACCGCCGCGGTTTGCAGGATCTGCTTGACGCGCCCTGGATCATCGACACCCGGCATCTGGACCAGGAGTTGGGAATCGGCATCTTCGCGACGCTGCTGCACACTCGCTTCGCTCAAGCCGAGCGCGTTAATCTTCTTGTCCATGGTGTTCTTGGTCTGCGCCAAGACGTTTTGCCATAGCTTTAGGGCTTCGGTGGGCCGCATGGTCAGGCGGTAGTCGGTCGCGTTCTGGGGCTGCAGCTGCCAGGCCGAGAATTGTTCGCCGACGATGCCCCGGAAGGTACCGGATTGGGTGGCGGGAACGCCGCGGACCAGGATGGCCACATGGGTCGCGTCCTGGAATGTGTGGGCGTCCTGGACGTCTACATCGTTGAACTGCACAGCGGCCTTACGCATTGCTTCTTTGAGGGCGTCGGCGCGGGCACCGGCGTCGGCATTGAAGGCGTCCTGCTGCTGGACCTGAACGACCAGATATGTACCGCCGCGCAGGTCGAGACCCAAATGGATGTTTTTGTGCCAGTTCTCCACTAACTCGGTCATATTCTTCGGAAATCCGATGATGCCGAAGATACAGGCGAGCGTGACGGCGAGGATCAAAAGGAACTTAAAGCGTATGTGACGTTGCATGCGAAACTACCAGCCTATGTGAAATCTGGGTCTATTATTTCTTGACCGCCTGGTCATCCGGACTGACGACACTGGTGACGGCGCTGCGGGCGACCTGGATCTTCAAATTGTCAGGCTTGATGCGCAGTATCAGCGTATCATCGTTCACGGCGATAATGGTCCCGATGATACCGCCCGAGGTGAGGACGGTCTGGCCATTCTGGAGCGTGGCGACCATATCCTTCTGCTTTTTTTGCTGTTTGCGCATCGGCATAAATACCAGAAAGTAGAAGATAGCGACCATAAGGACGATCGGGAGAAAGCCCTTGATCGCCGCATCCGGCCCGGTGGCCTGAAGAAGGATCAGAAACGACAGCATTTAGCTCCAGTATGTATTAACGAAGCAGCGCAAAACGGCCGCGGCCACCTCTGAATCCTTTGCGCTTAGGAGGGACGAACAACGCCGGATTGCGGTCATTCACTGCTCCTGAGAGCAACCGACCGCATCGACCTTAAAAATTCCGGGAAGTTCCCAAGCAAAATAGCGTGCCGCATTCTGGTCATAATGTCAAGGTAATAGTGTATGTTATGCAGGGTAGCGAGCATCGAGAAGAGGATTTCACCGGCCTGGAACAGGTGGCGCAGGTAGGCCCGGGTGAAGGTCCGGCAAGTGTAGCAGGTGCAGTTCGGGTCAACGGGACGCTGGTCGTCCATGTATTGGGCCTGTTTGATGACGACCTTACCCTGGGACGTAAAGAGGTAGCCGTTGCGGGCGTTGCGGGACGGCAAGACGCAATCCATCATGTCGACACCGTGGGCCACGTATTCCGGTAATTCTTCGGGCATTCCTACTCCCATCACGTAACGAGGTTTCTGAGGCGGCAGGAGCGGGGCGGTTACGGCCGCCATTTCCTGGCTGAGATCCCGAGGCTCACCGACCGAGAGCCCGCCGATGGCGTACCCGGGCGCATCGAGTGTCATGAGTTCTTCGGCACAGGCCCGGCGCAGATCGGCGAACATCGAGCCCTGGACGATAGGGAACAGAGCACAGTCGAGGCCTTTTTCGCGTTTGAGGTAATGGGCATAGGCAGCGCGGGCCCAACGTATCGTGCGCTGCATCGATTCGAGCGCGGCGTCATGGGTTGCCGGATACGACAGGCATTCGTCGAGGGCCATCAGGATGTCACTACCGAACGAAATCTGAACGTCGACGGTGCTCTCCGGGGTGAAGAAATGGGCGTCGCCGTTCAAATGGGACCGGAAGAGTACGCCTTCCTCTGTGACTTTGCGCAGGGTATCGAGACTGAAGACTTGAAATCCGCCTGAATCGGTGAGGATGGCGCGAGGCCACGACATAAATTTATGCAGGCCTCCCATACGCTCGATGCGTTCGTGGCCGGGGCGCAGAAACAGATGGTAGGTATTGGCGAGGATGATTTTGGCATCGAGTTCGACGGCAAGATCGCGCGGGGTGAGTGCCTTGACGGTGGCCTGTGTTCCGACGGGCATGAAGACGGGGGTGGGAATGGACCCGTGGGCAGTGTGCAGCATGCCGGCGCGAGCACCGGTGGTGGGGCAGATGGCGTGGATCTCGAAATGGAGGGACATGGGGATTTAGCTTTTAGCTTTTGGCTGTTAGCTATTAGCTTTTAGCGATTAGCTCTTAGCTCTTAGCCATCAGCTTTTAGCTTGGCAGCTTTTGGCTTTTGGCCGGACTGGGGTCGCTGACGCTCCCGGGCTCGGTGTCGAGAGTGGTCAGTGGTCAGCGATCAGCCGGACTGGGGTCGCTGACGCTCCCTGGCTCGGTGTCGAGAGTTGGTTTGATTCGAGGGAATGTGCGGGATCTCCAATCGCTTCGCTCATGGCTCTGATTCAGTTGTTGGTTTTGAAGAGTTTCGTTGTTGTTGTTCGAAGGCGCGATGTTGGCTGGGAGCAGGAGACCATGGGATTGAGTGCGGGATGCCGAGCGTCGCCTGAACCTTCTGAATGCTCAGCACCAACGCGTTTTCTCGCATGTAGGTCATGCGCTCCTGGAGTTCTTCGCGTTTGCGGCGGCCGAGGATGGCTTCGATTTCGCACAGCGTGCGGGTTTTCGAGTTCTCAAGCGACGTTTTGTAGCGCGTCATTAACAGGAGGCGGCGCTCGAGTTTATCGAGCACTTCTTCAGATTGATTCGCGAGTTCGGCTTCAGCGAAGCGTTGCTGCGCGTTGCACACGGCTTGCATGCCACGGCGGGTGAGCCAATCATCCTGCGCGAGCTTTTCGATGAGCAGCACGAGAGCAGGATCGGCATCAGTTTCGTAGTCGTAGTGATCGAACCAGGCTTTGCGGACGGCTTCGAACTCCTCACGCGATTCGCCGGGGAGGATGCGGAAATGCTCAGAGCGGAGGCCGTGCTCGGTCGAGTTCTGGCTGGAGCGGAGTTTGCCATCGGGGGTCTTGGGCATGCATGGCGAGTATGGCGGGAGGGGTGTGCGGAAGAGGCGGATTGGGGCGAGTGAAGTTGTTGAAGGGACAGGCAGAAAATTCTTTTCGAATTTCTGTGATTGCGCTTGGGAACACCAGCAATCGGATCGACGTAGCTCAATGCGTGCGCGACGTATTTCGCAGAGGGATGGTCGCACGAATCATTTTGGGTGCGGTGGTGCTGCTCATCGTCATCGGCTCGATTGGTGTTGATGTCGCCATGGAGGGCGCACTTCACCCAACCGGACGCCGTCGTGCTTTGGATACCGCCGGTCTCGCGCAACGTTCAGCAGACGCTGTGTCTGGCACTGCACGTCACATCACGATACATGCAAGCGACGACGTTCCCCTGAAGGCGTGGTGGATCGTACCGCGACACTGGAGTGGGCGGGCGGTGATCGCTTGTCATGGGGTTGCCGATTCTGGTTTTGGCGTCCTGGGAGATGCGCTGCTGTTCCTTCGCAACGGGTATGCGGTGCTGGTTCCGGACAGCCGCGGTCACGGCGAGAGCGGAGGTCTTGTCAGCTACGGAGTGTATGAAGCACGCGACACCGTGCAATGGCTTTCTCTGGTAAGGGCACAAGGCGCTCGGAAGGTATATGGATTCGGCGAGTCACTCGGCGGCGCTATTTTGCTGGAATCTCTCGGTCGCGGCGCCCAGTTCAATGCCATCATTGCGGAATCTCCGTATTCCTCTTTTGAAGAGATTGCCCGAGAACGCGTTGCTCGCTATGAGCATGTGGCCCCGTGGCTGGCCACGATCATGGTGAAGGAGGCTTTGCTGTACACTCGTGTCGCTCATCAGGTTGCGCTTTCTGAGGCGGACCCTGCACACGCAGTTCGTGGAGTTGACGTACCGATTCTGCTGATCCATGGCGAGAACGATCGCGAAACAAGTCCTGTCAACTCGGAAAGGATTTTTCGAGAGGCGAGCTGTGCAGAACTCTGGTTGGTAGCGGATGCCGGACATACGGGGGCATACGCCGCTTCGCCGCGGCAGTTCGAATCGCGCGTGCTCGATTGGTTCAACCGCCACTGAATTTCCAATCGCTTCGCTCATGGCCCTGAAAAGCGCGGCTATCTACAATCGAGGACATCGGATCTGGAGGAATCGCTTGAAGCTGCCAGTCAGAACAGTGCTTTTTGTAATTGGGTTGGGGACGATATCAGGCTCGGTTCTGTTTAGTCGTGAGGCGCCGAGGATTCGGAATGAAAACGGTTTTGCGCAACTGGTTGTTCACGGCAAGCCATTCCTGATTCTGGGCGGGGAACTTGGAAATTCGTCAGCAGGTACCGCCGCTGAGGCCGACAGCATTCTTCCACGGCTGGCTTCCATGCACATCAACACCGTACTGACGCCGGTGGCTTGGGAGGAGATCGAACCGCAAGAAGGTCATTTCGACTTTTCGATCCTGGACCACTGGATTGATGTGTCGCAGCAACAGCATCTGCATCTGGTGCTGTTGTGGTTTGGAAGCTGGAAAAACGCGTTTTCGAATTATGCTCCGGAGTGGGTGAGGGCGGATACGCGGCGATTTCCGCGCGCGGTTTCGGCCGATGGCCTGCCGCTTGAAATTCTCTCGACATTCAGCGATGAGACGATTCGCGCGGATGCACGCGCCTTTTCATCCCTGATGCGGCATGTGCGCGAGAAGGACGCGGACGGGGGGACCGTTCTGATGGTGCAGGTGGAGAACGAAATCGGGTACCTGGGACGCGGGAGAGACCGCTCAGACCGGGCGAACAGGCTGTTCGCGGATAGTGTGCCAACCGATCTGAAGCGCGGCTTGGAGCAGCGCCGGAC
>JAFARV010000288.1 GCA_019245255.1 Acidobacteriaceae bacterium
TACCGTATCCGAATTGCGAAGCAGCGCCGCAATATCGAAGATGTTGCTGCCCTCAGGAACCGTGAACTCTTCGAAGAAGATCTCCCCGCGTCGAATTTTGTTGAACACCTGCCAGGGCGTCTCTTCCGACGCGAAACGGTACTCGCCGGCTTGCAGATTTGCCGTCGGATGCAACAGGCGGATGACATAAAACGCCCAACTCGAACGAACGACGCCCTGCGTTGCAAGCTGGCGCGCAATTGCGCGCGAAGACATTCCGTGCTCGATCTCGACAAACGTTTCATCGCCGAACGCCTTATACGGGCCGAGATACCAATAGCCGGCTAGGGCAGCGCCAAGCAGCACAAAGATGATCGTGAAAACAGCAAGCGAGGACAGCAGCACATGAATGCCGCGGCGGCGACCGTTAGCCAACGTCCGCTCCCTCTTCGTCCTGCACTCGAGCGTGATGACGCGAATACTCGAGATAGCTATCGAGTAGCAACACCGCCGACATCCGGTCGACAG
Organism: Acidobacteriaceae bacterium; assembly: GCA_019245255.1. GTDB lineage: Bacteria > Acidobacteriota > Terriglobia > Bryobacterales > Bryobacteraceae > Bog-105. The sequence goes on from JAFARV010000288.1 coordinate 508, forward strand.
CTTTTCGCCTTTGCTCGATCGATGCGCCGGAATCGCGCAGCAGCCGTTCCGCCTCGGCCGACGTCAGCCTCTCGTCCCAATACACAATGGGCAAAGAGAGCTGCCCGGAGAGGCGTTCAGCGAAGTCACGCGTATAGGCACTCTGGCGGCTCTCGTCGCCGCTCATATGCAGCGGCTTGCCGATCAGGAGTGTGTTCACGCCCCAGCGAGCAGCGATTTCCTGGAGCGCCCGAATGTCGTCACGAATTCGCGTCCGCTCGAGTGTATCGAGTCCTTGCGCTGTCAAACCGAGCTCATCGCTCACGGCGAGACCGATCCGCTTTTTGCCCACATCAAGAGCGAGAATCCTTCCGTTCGCGGCGCTCTCGTTCGTTTGTGTCAAATCTGGATTATAGAGCCTATGAGAACACTTGTAATCGGCGGCAACGGCTTCATAGGGACGCCACTAGTGCGGGAACTGATCGCGCTCGGTCACGACCCCGCTGTTCTCCACCGGACTGCCGAAGCCGGGATGCAGGCCGGCGCGAAACAAATCCGAGGCGATCGCAATCACCTTCAGGACCTCGAGGCCGAGATCCGGGCGTTTGCGCCTGACCTCATTGTCGACATGATCTTGAGTTCTGGCAAGCAGGCACAACAGCTTGTCCGTTTTGCAGGAGCCATCGATGCCCGTGTCGTCGCCGTAAGCAGTATGGACGTTTATCGTGCCTGGGGAGTTTTGCTGGGAAGCGAGCAGGGTGAACTCGAGCCGTTACCGATCACGGAGGACTCCCCGCTTCGCAGCGCGACGCGAGCGTACCCGCCGGAAGTGGTCACCGTCATGAAAACAATCTTTACGTGGGTAGACCCCGAATACGACAAGGTTGCCGTTGAAGAGGCCGTCAGGAGCGGCGGAGCGGAAAACACAATTGTTCGCCTGCCCATGGTGTACGGCCCGGACGATCCCCTGCATCGCATGCACGGCGTGTTGAAGCGGATCGCCGACCGCAGGCCTGCGATCATCCTCGCCGACGATCAAGCTGCATGGCGGGGGCCACGCGGATACGTCGAGAATGTCGCTCACGCTATCGCACTGGCCGCCACCTCAGAGCGCGCTCGCGGACGGACCTATCACCTCTGTGAAGAACCTTGTTTATCAGACCTCGAATGGTCGCGAAACATCGCGTCTCAAGCAGGCTGGGCCGGAAAATTCGTTGTCATGCCTAGAGAGAAGACACCGAAGCACCTGCTGATGCCAGTCAATGCATTGCAGCACATTATCGCCAGCTCTGAGCGCATTCGCAGCGAACTAAACTATCGCCAGCCTGTAAGTACCGGCGAGACCATCCGGCGCGCCATCGCCTGGGAACAGGCGAATCCGCCCGCCGTACCAAGCTTTCATCAGTTCGATTACGACGCGGAAGATCTGGCCCTTGCTTCGGGGTATTAACATCAAGCGCGCATTGTCGAGCGGCATCCGCATGCTAGAGTAACGGGTAACCGGAGGCAGTTTCCGGGTTGCCCCTCCTCAGAACCCAGCAGGAATCAAGCAAGCTCATAAGCTTCGGAACTTCGCTGATTGCACTCGCCGCTTCCGTTGCGCTGCTGTATTACGGCCGTGATTTCTTTGTAACGCTCGTCATCTCGGCTGTCTTTGCATTTCTCCTCGACCCGGCCGTCGTCGTGATCACGAACTTGCGCGTCCCGAGAGGAGTGGCGACTCCCATCGTAATCGGAGTCGCGTTCGCGCTCATTTACCTGGTTTCGCTACTTGCCTGGACTCAGATCGCAACCCTCGCCGAGGATTTCCCGACCTACTCGTCCCGAATCAGCGAACTGATTGACAAGGCAAATCGTCAGCTCGATCAATGGCAGCAAGACACGATTGAAAAAATTGTCCCGAAGAGTCTGCGGCAACAGGAACAGCAGATTGAGCAGAAGCCGCAAGAGGCAATGAAGGCACGCCGCCGCAGGGCCGGACTGGCGCCTGCGCCGTCGACTTCGCAGCCGGTTGCGCCCGCTGTGCAGGAAGTTCGCATACGCGAGGAAGCGAAGCCGGTAATCACGACGCTGTACGGATATGTATCGCAGTACTTGCGTGTCATGCTCATGGCCTCGTTCATTCCATTTCTTGTTTATTTCATGCTGAGCTGGCGTGACCGCGTTGGGCAGAATCTTTTGCGCCTCTTCGCCGGAGAACAGGAGCGCTATGCTCTCGAAAAGTCGTGGACCGGAATCGCCGATTCGACTCGCGCTTATGTACTCGGCAACTTTCTGTTGTGGATCTTCCTGGGCAGCGCCAGTGCGATTCTGTACTTCTTCCTGGGTGTCCCCTATTGGGCTCTGGTAGGCACGGTGAGTGGCTTTTTCAGCTTGCTGCCCTACGTGGGCCTGCCGCTTTCGATATTGCCGCCGCTGCTCGCGGCCCTGGCGGTCCCGAATAAACTCAAGATCGTCCTTGCGGTCGTCGTTTGCACCGCCGCTCTGCATGTCATCGCGATGAATTTTCTATACGCCAAAATTATCGGAGGCCGAGTGCGGCTGAATCCGCTGATTGTCACAATCGCGCTTCTCTTCTGGGGTGCGGTCTGGGGAGGCATCGGTCTGGTGCTCGCAGTTCCGATAACAGCAGGAATTAAGGCCGTGTGTGACAACGTTCCCTCACTGAGAGCGTACGGAGAATTGCTGGGCGAGTAGGTCCTCACGCGTTCACAAACTGCCATCGCCCGCTTTCCCTAGCTGAAAAGGGGAAGTGGCTGCAAGCGCTTACCGGATGCTAGGATGGTGCATCGGATGCCATTCTCCAAAGTTGAAATCTACAGGACCCACGATTCAGCGGAACTGTTCATTGTCGAAGTAGAACCAGGCGCGCGCGGTGAGGACGGACCGATACACGTATCCGACCCGCTAGCTGCCGACGAGGCGCGGAACTTCTTACGGCACTTCAACTTTAGCGAGACGGAAATCCACCGGCGGCTACGGAACGCACCCGTGAATCGCCGTGCCGCAGCAGCAACGGCCTAGTCTTCTGACAAGACGCTTACGCGTTTTTTGGGCTGGAGGCGCGGGGCGGAATCGAACCGCCGGATAAAAGTTTTGCAGACTTCTGCCTTACCACTTGGCTACCGCGCCAATGTTGAGCGCTTTGCGCTTACTAGGAACATAACACAGCACCGCGACATGGGCGACCAAGGCTAGTTTGCGCCGCGTGGTACCACCTGTACCGAAAGCGCCTGTCGCGCCGGCAATGGAACATCGACGGCTTGTGCTGCACCCAGGTATTTCTTCAGTACTGCGGGGTTGCGATACTCAAGCTCATCCCCGCCGGACTCGGCTTGATCGATTGCGAGCAGTTTATACCGTCCTGCCTCGACGTTCGGTATCGTGAACGATCCGTCGCTGTCCGACTGATCGCGCCCAATCCAACCTGTTCCGTCGTCGTTAGATAACAGCAGCACCATCGCTCCTGGGACGGGCGTCCCCTCGTTGATGGCGAATCCGGATAGTGACGACGTGGAGGCCGGGCCAAGGGTCAGATTCAGTTCCAGCGCCTCCGGCGCAGAGTCGGAAATAGTTATCGTGCTTCCTGGGTGCTGATTGACCGATCGTACCGCCAGTCCGCCCGTACCGTTTACGATCGAAATCCTGTACTGGCCAGGCGGCAACGCGTTCTGAACGGTAAACGTGCCGCTCTCTTCCACGAACGCAAAGCTGCGCGCCGTGTCGCCCGCGAACTGAAGGCCGAGATTCTCCTCGCTTCCTTTAGTTGGCGCCGCACCTTCGTAGCTGACCTTTCCCTGAATCCTCGTCACCGAAGCCTTACTGACGGAGGCGCCGCCGCTGCCGACCGTAACCAACAGTTCCGAGCCAGGGTGGGCGTTCCCGCCCATTTTGAACGTATATTGCTGCATCCGATATGTCCCGGGCGCGAGTCCGTAGATCTCCTGCTCAGGTGTGCCGCCCTCGTCTGGCGCCGGTCTCTGAGGGGTCTCCGCCGGGGAAGATAAGATCACGCCCCCGGGTCCCACGACATTGACTCCTATCCCGGGCATCAATCGGGGCCGATTTCCGGACTGCTGCTGCATATCCGGCTCAGGCAACGAGAGATGCTGCGCCGGGACCGCATGCAATACGATTTGTGACGTGACATTACTTCCTTCGGGAAGGACAATTGCTTGCGCCGCGTTCGGGTCGGTCACGTCCCCGGAATACGTCATCGGAAAGGCCATATCCAAACCGGGCGCGGGAATAGATGTTCCAGTTTTGGTGAGCTGGCCGAAACTTTCCGTGAAGTATGCGGGACGCTGCGCGTACCAGGGGCGAGCCGCTGCCGCAAGATAATACGTGCCGGCCGCCAAATGCGGAAAATGGAATGCACCGGACGCGGTTGTCATGCTCTGTCCCTGAAGCTGGACAGACTGCTTGCCGTCAAAGACCTGCCTGTGCAAAAGATGGACAGTTGCACCGCTGACGGGATCCCCGTCGTCATCCCGTACGAAACCGGAAATACGCGATTCCGCGGGCAACGCGAATATGATGTGCTCTGAATCCAGACCTGGCCCGGTCACAATCGCCGTCAAGAACTGGCCGCGTTGTTCAAACTGATGCGGATGCCCTCCCCGTCGCTGAGCGCTCAAGGTATATTTTCCGGCGCTCAGATTGAAAAACTGGAAGTGGCCGCTTGTATCAGTGAGAGTTTCGGCCGGCTCGGCTGCGCGAGAATTCGCGGCCCTGATCGTGACAAGCACAGAGGCGAGGGCCGCTTTCGTGCGATGATCCACAACGGTTCCCGCGATCCGGTAACCCGGCGAGGTCTGCCCGATGAGCGGCGCGGCGAGCGATACTGCGGCAAGCAGTCTAGCGAGATGCACTCTCTGTGCTCCCCTCGCTCTTTAACTTCACGATGTCCAACGTCACTTGAGCACTCTGGTTTGCGTCCAAAGACACCTCTTTGCTGCTAAACGATCGCATCACTTCCGGGTTCGCGTATTCGAGACCCGACGCGTCATCGAAGGCGTAAACACGGTAGTTACCAGGCGGAAGATTCGAGATCTGGATAGCGCGGCCACCAGCCTGGATCATGATCGGTTGTAACAAGGGTCTCTCCGGAATAATCAGCACAGATGCTGCACCAGACCCGTTCACGTTTATCGCGATAGTGCCGCAGTTAGTGCCTAACGTGATCTCGATTGGCGCCACTGCTGCGCCAGGCGACACAGTCAAGCCCTCACGTTCCAGGTCAGTTCCTCCGCTTGTAATAGAACCGATGCAGGCGCTCGGAAAACCTCGTGCAACCAGGCGGTAGTGGCCAGGCCGAACGTTCATGAAGCCCTGTTCGGGATTGTTGCCGGCATTTGCATCCGGGGCGCCGTCGTGCAGCCGGTTCGGATAATATTCGTCCCTTCCAAGCTTTGCGGTAACGGCTGGCGGATCCTGAACGAGAGTCAGCATTGGCGTGGGCCCGGATTCGGCTGCATTGATCACGTGCAGCGGGATGGACACGCCCGGCTGCAGCTGCAGCGACACGTTGGCAATATCGGAGCCGTTGACAGAAACGCTTTGCTCAGAGTAATAACCGCCGTTCGGTCCGTTCGTACTGGCTGTCACAATCCACATTCCGTTGGGTACAGCGGGTATAGTCCAGCGTCCGGTCCGCGGATTGGCCCGGATAAAGAAGCCCGCGTTGTCCCCGTCCGGCGTCTCCAAACCAATTCCCGTTCCCTGCCCAACCGGCGAGACTGTGCCTTGGATGCGGAATGCGGGCACCAGCTTGGCGGTGAAGTCCGCGCGGGCGGTTTGGCCAGGCCCTAGC
>JAFARV010000298.1 GCA_019245255.1 Acidobacteriaceae bacterium
CGTCGCGGCGATTATCTCGGAAAAACCGTTCAGGTGATTCCGCACGTCACTAACGAGATTAAGGCCGCCTGCCGGAAGGTAGCTGCCGACGTCGATATAGCGATCGTCGAAATAGGCGGCACGGTTGGCGATATCGAATCTTTGCCCTTCATCGAAGCCATTCGTCAAATGAGACACGAAGAAGGCCGTGAGAATACTCTCTTCATTCATCTGACTCTGGTGCCGTGGATTGCGGCGGCGCAGGAACTCAAGACCAAGCCGACCCAGCACAGCGTTAAGGATCTGCGGGCAACTGGTATTCAGCCGGACATCCTGCTTTGCCGATGCGAACGCTCCTTGCCCGAAGAACTGAAGGACAAGATAGCGCTGTTTTGCGACGTCGACCCGAAAGCTGTCGTGACTGCCCGCGACGTGCAGTCGGTCTACGAAATCCCGCTGATTTTTGCCGACCAGGGCATCGATGACACGATTCTCCGCCTGCTCCACATCGAGGCCCGCCCGCGAAACATGTCACGTTGGGTCGAGATGCTCGACCGGATGAAGAACCCCGCCGGTGAGGTCTCAATCGGTCTGGTGGGCAAATATGTCGAGTATGAGGATTCCTACAAGAGCCTCAAGGAAGCACTTCTGCACGCTGGCACAGCTCACCAGGTAAGCGTCCGTATCGAATGGATCGAGTCCGAGCAGATGGACTGGCCCTCCTGCCGCGACTATCTGAAGCAATTCGATGGCATCCTCGTGCCAGGCGGGTTCGGCAAACGAGGTGTCCCGGGTATGCTGAACGCGATCCGCTGCGCGCGCGAAGACAAGATCCCTTATTTTGGGATCTGCCTTGGCATGCAGACGATGGTGATAGAGTTCGCGCGGAACGTGTGCGGGCTGGCAGATGCAGATTCAACTGAATGCAATCCGGCAACACCCTACCGCGTCATCTTCAAGCTTCGCGAGCTGAAAGGTGTTGACGAGCTTGGCGGAACCATGCGCCTGGGAGCGTATCCGTGCCGTCTCGCCGAAAACAGTTTTGCGAATCGGGCCTACGGTACGAGTGAAATCAGTGAACGGCACCGCCATCGATATGAGTTCAATCGTGAGTTTGAGGACGTTCTAACCGGCTGTGGCCTTCGGCTAGCAGGTCAGACTCCAGATGGAGTTTACGTCGAAATCTGCGAAGTGGCTGATCATCCCTGGTTCCTTGGCTGCCAATTTCATCCTGAATTCAAATCGAAACCGCTCGAGCCGCATCCGCTTTTCGTCGCGTTTTTGGGAGCCGCACTCAAGCACCGTGAACAAAGGTCAAGTCGCAGCTTGTCGCAGATTCCGGAGTTCTCGCACGCCGGATGAACCGGGTCGTTTCTGTCGGCACGGGTCAGGCGTCCGTTTCACTCTCGAATGATCTGCCGATAACCTTCATCGCCGGTCCATGCGTAATCGAAAGCGAAGAGCATGTGCTGATGATCGCAGCTGCGCTGCACCAGACTTTGGGCGCCTTCGTTTTCAAAGCGTCGTTCGATAAGGCGAATCGCAGTAGCGTCAACTCCTATCGCGGCCCCGGGTTGCAGGAGGGGTTGCGCATACTGCGGAAGGTTCGCGACATTGGGATTCCCGTACTCACCGACATCCACGAACCTGGACAGGCTGAACCCGCAGCAGAGGTGGCTGACGTTCTTCAGATTCCTGCTTTCCTGTGCCGGCAAACGGACCTTCTGGTCGAGGCTGGAAAGACCGGCCGCGCTGTGAACATCAAGAAGGGCCAGTTCGTTTCACCGGCCGATTTCATTCTCGCCGCCGAAAAGGTTGCGAGCACCGGAAACGAGGAGATTATTTTAACCGAACGCGGATCGTCGTTCGGGTACAACAATCTGGTGGTTGATATGCGCGGGCTGAGCATCATGGCGCGAACCGGTTATCCGGTGGTCTTCGATGCAACACACAGTGTGCAACTGCCCGGCGCGTCCGGCGCGGTTTCGGGCGGTCAACCGGAGTTCATTGAGCCTTTGGCAAGGGCGGCCGCTGCGGTGGGAATCGCGGGCATTTTTGTCGAAGTACACGAAGCTCCGCAACGAGCATTGTCGGATGGAGCAAATGCGCTCCGGCTGGATCTGGTAACCGGCTTCGCAAGCCGTATTCGGAAACTCGACGGGCTCGTCAAGAATTTCTCAAACTAAAGAACGACTTTCGGGACACCACGCGTGGCGGGATCGAAGCGTCATTGATGTCGTGAGTCTCGTAAACCTGATATGTCCCATTTGGCGCAGACGCAGGCACTGCGCCGAGCGCGGGTTCTCTTTAATCGAACTTCTGATCGTCATCGCGATCATTCTGATCATCATTGCTATTGCCGTTCCGAAGATGAACCAAGTCCGTCAGAACGCTCAGGAGATGGCCGCCGTTACTGAGATTCAGACGGTGGTCAAAGCGGAACTTCAGTACTACTCTCAATTCGGCCAGTTCGCAACGTCCCTTGCACAGCTTGGACCGCCAACGAATGGAGGGCAAGGTCCGCAGGCGGCGGACCTGATTCCGGGAAGCCTCGCGAGCGGGTCGACTGGCGGCTACAATTTTGTCCTTACCCAGACCCCGGCCGGATACTCCGTGACCGCCGTGCCGAAGGCGTTCGGCAGTACTGGCCGGCGCACTTTCTATTCCGACCAGAGCGGGGTCATACGCCAGAACTGGAGCCAGGAATCCGCGACCGCCCAGAGTCCCGAGTTCAAGTCATAGCTGAGGCGGAAAATCTTGGGAATTCTCCTGCCCGGGTATTCGGTTCGGGTGAGACAACGTTTGGGGGTCTCCCCACGTCGTAATATGGAGAGTCTGGAAGAAATTATGTACCCGTTTGCACGCAGGAAAAGCCGCGCCCGTCAGCAGGGCTTTTCGCTTATCGAACTTCTGATCGTTATCGCGATTATCCTGATCATTCTGGCGATTGCCGTTCCGAAGATGAGCCAATCGCGCATGCACGCGCAGGAAATGGCTGCGATTGCCGAAGTGCAAACAGTCAACAAAGCTGAGCTGCAATACTATTCGCAATTTGGGCAGTATGCCACGACGTTGGCCCAACTCGGACCACCGGCCGGCGGAGCGCAGGGGCCCCAGGCGGCGGACCTGATTCCGGGGAGCCTCGCAAGCGGGTCGGCGAGCGGCTACAA
>JAFARV010000541.1 GCA_019245255.1 Acidobacteriaceae bacterium
CACCGTAGCAGGACTTGCACAACATGTGGAAGAGTTGATGCTTCGCCGCCACAGCCTCATCGTTCCCCCCCTGACGCGAGTCGCGCGGCCGCCCCGTATTCCGCTATCGTTCGCACAACAGCGGTTGTGGTTCATTCATCAGCTCGAGCCCGGAAACGAACAGTACAGCATTCCGTACCTAATGCGCTTGACCGGACGCCTGAATGGCACTGTACTGGAGCAGAGTTTGAACGAAATTGTACGCCGGCACGAAGTACTGCGCTCCCGCTTCATCATGGAAGACGGCGAGGCGCTGCAGGTCGTCGAGCCCTCCGCGGCAGTTCCGTTCGTTATCACGGACTTGACCAAGCTTCCCGCGGATCACCGAGAGCAAGAGGCACATCGGATGGTAACCAAAGAAATCGAACGGCCGTTCGATTTGAGTGCTGCGCCGATGTTCCGAGCATTGCTGATTCGGTTAGACGAAAGCGATCACGTCTTCGCCATAACGTTGCACCACGCGGTTTGCGATGGCTGGTCGCTTGACGTACTTTCGGAGGAGTTGACGGCCTTCTATGATGCCTTCCTCGAGAACCGTTCGCCGCAGCTGAAAGAATTAGCGGTACAGTATGCCGATTACACCCTCTGGCAACACGAGTTCCTGTCTAGCGTGCGGCTGGAAAAAGAAATCGAATACTGGAAACAACAGCTGGCAGGAGCTCCCGCGATACTCAATCTTCCTTGCGATCGTCCACGTCCTCCCCGCCCCACACTCGTCGGTGCACAAGCATCCGTTCTCCTACCCGCAGCTCTACTGGAGGAGCTAAAGCGTCTCGGGCACGGAGAAGGCGCAACGCTGTTCATGACCTTGCTCGCGACTTTGAACGTGCTGCTTTGGCGCTACTCTGGCCAAGATGACATTGCGGTTGGGTGCCCGATAGCCGGACGAAATCGAGTAGAGCTAGAACCGTTGATCGGCTTTTTCGTGAACACTCTCGTGTTGCGCACTAGCTTGGCTGGCAATCCAACGTTTCGAAACTTACTCAACCGAGTACGACAGACAGCCCTGAACGCGTACGCACACCAGGATCTTCCGTTCGAGAAGCTCGTCGGAGAAATGAACCCGACACGCGACGCAGCCCAGAATCCACTCTTCCGAGTGGCGTTCGTTCTGCAAAACATGCCTCGTCAGAATAGAAAAATCGGAGAATTGGCCGTTACGCCATTCGCGATCAAAACTTCGAAGTCCAAATTCGATCTGACGCTAATAGCCCACGAGCACGTGGATGGCTTGCGTCTCAACCTGCAGTACAGCACGGATTTGTTCGACGAGCCGACAATTGGGCGGATGCTGCAGCATTATCAGGCTCTGCTCGAATGCATTGTGAAGGAGCCGGATTTGGAGATTTCGGATCTGTCGTTCCTCACCGCGAGCGAGCAACACTTGCTGTTTGACTGGGGCAGCGCCACTAGCGAATACGCCCGCGAGTCCAGTATTCAGCATTTGTTTGATCAGCAAGCGGCAACTCGTGAAAACGCTGTAGCGCTCGAGTGCGGCGAAACAGGCATGACCTATGGCGAGCTACAGCACCGCGCAAACCAATTCGCGCACTATCTGCGGTGCCGTGGCATCGGGACAGGTGCTCTCGTCAGCATCTGCATGGAGCGCTCGATAGAGTTAGTCGTCACGATACTTGGAATCTTAAAGGCAGGCGCAGCTTATGTACCACTGGATCCAGACTACCCCCCAGAGCGGTTGTCCTTCATGCTGGAAGACACGTGCGCGGCACTGCTCGTGACACAGGACCGTCTACTGGAGGATGTGGCGAGTACACTTGGCACGCCAGTGATCTGTCTGGATCGCGACCGGGACCTGATTGCACGGCAACAGCCGACTCAACAGCTGCCAATTGGGGCACCCGACGATCTTGCATACGTTATGTACACGTCAGGATCAACGGGGCGGCCTAAAGGCGTTGCGGTTCCGCACCGGGGAGTTGTTCGGCTGGTCAACAATCCAAATTACGCAAGTTTCACCCCCGAAGACGTTCTTCTGCAATTTGCCCCGATAAGCTTTGATGCCTCGACGCTCGAGATTTGGGGCGCTTTGCTGAACGGAGCTAAGTTGGTTATCTCGCCTTCGCGTAACGCGTCGCTGGATGAGCTTGCCACGACCATTCAAGGGAAGGGGATAACTACACTCTGGCTGACTGCGGGCTTGTTCCACTTGATGGTAGAGCATCATCTGAAGAGGCTCCGCGGCGTGCGCCAACTGTTAGCCGGTGGCGACGTTCTCTCCATCAGCCATGTCAGGCGAGCTGTTCAGGAATTGCAGGGCTGTCGCATTATTAATGGCTACGGGCCGACCGAAAATACAACGTTCACATGCTGCCACACCATCACCCTTGACACGATCGGCGCTTCCGTACCCATAGGGCGGCCGCTCAGCAACACGCAGGTCTACATACTCGATGAACGGCAGAAGCTGGTGCCGATCGGTGTAGTTGGAGAGCTGTGTACCGGTGGTGACGGGCTCGCTCGCGCTTACGTGAATTCGCCTGAGCTCACAAAAGAGCGGTTCGTGGAGGTGAACGGCCTGGGGCGGCTATATCGAACTGGAGATCGTTGCCGGTGGCGAAGCGACGGGCTCATCGAATTTGTCGGGCGCTTAGACAACCAGGTCAAACTGCGCGGATATCGGATCGAGTTGGGAGAAGTAGAGGCGGCCCTGAATCAACAGCCCGGCGTTGCGCAGAGCGTTGCTGTCATTCGTGAGGATAAACCCGGTGTCCGGCAATTGGTGGCTTACGTGCTGCCGCAACCCGGGTCCCCACCGCAAAATGGAAATTTGCTTGGACACTTGAGGAAGAGCCTGCCCGAATTCATGGTGCCCGCAGCGGTTATAGTCATTGACGAGTTCCCGCTAGGACCAAATGGCAAAATCGATCGACGTGCTTTGCCGAAACCTGAAATGACGCTTGCTCAAGAAGCACGCCTATCGGGTCCACGCGACGAGTTCGAGCATAGGTTGCTCCACATCTGGAAGCAAGTCTTGGGAGTGAATTCGTGCTCTCTCACGGACAACTTTTTCGAATTGGGGGGACATTCCCTCCTGTTACTTCGTCTGGAGGCCATGATCGAGAAAGAATTCAAAAAGGTGGTGCCGTTATCCTTTCTTTTTCGATCTGCGAACATCGAAAGCATCGCTGCATTCCTTCGCATAGATTCGAAACCTGAGCCCGAGATTTTCGTGCCATTGAAGGAACAGGGCGCCGGCCCAGCCTTCTTTTGCGTACATGAGGTGATGGGTGAAGTAATGATGTTCCGCCACTTCGCCAAGTTCTTAAACCCGGATCAGAGATTCTTCGGTGTTCAATTTCCTCCTGAGGAGCGAGCCCCCGAATGTGTCACCTCGATAGAGGCGGTTGCAGCACGCTACGTTGATGCGTTACTGGCTTTTCAGCCAGAAGGCCCATATCTGCTGGGCGGATGGTCGGCGGGAGCATCCGTAGCCCTCGAGATGGCCCAGCAGTTACAAGCGAGAGGTCGCAATGTAGGACTCCTGGTTGCCATTGATGCCGCCCCGCCTAATACCGGTGTACCCGAGAGCCGCAAAACTCTGCGGTACTATTGCGACCTGGTCCGGAACGTTCCTCGTTGGATAGCCGACGAACTCATAGCGACTTTCTCGTGGAGACAGTTTTTCATTCGTGCGGTCCGCCGCTTGTCTTCGCCCGTAAAGAGAGTTCTGGCAAACCGGCGAGGCAGCGACGCACGCATCAAGTACACGATTGATCGTATTAACAAAGCGGGAAACTACCCGGAGCGTACCAGGGTGTTTATTGACGCTTTCTACCGTATACTGCTGCGATACAAGCCGAAGCCCTACAACGGGCGTGTAGTTCTCTACAAAGCCATGACGCAGGATTTGTCCTCGCTGCGAGAGCCGGAGCGCGTGTGGAAAGCCTTAGCAACACACGTTGACGTCGTGCCCGTAAGGGGCACTCACGTAAGTCTTCTAGAGGAGCGTCATTGCCAACAATTCGCCGATGATCTAAATGCACGGCTCAAGCCGTTCCGAGACTCTTGGGCCGACAAGAAACGAACTGTGAACCACCCTCCCGACCGGGAACCCTCTATGTCCCTCCGGGAGGAGAGCACAGTGGCCGATCTGGAGTGGTCACGTTCTGCCGTCGTTCAGAGTTGATACAGCCATCCAAGAGGTCAGATAAACCGGTCAGCGGAACACAAACGGTTGACGGGAACGCCCGAGCCCAACTGCCATTTGGAAGAACTCTGGCGGAGGAAGAGGGATTCGAACCCCCGTGCGCCTTTCGACGCAAACGGTTTTCAAGACCGCCGGTTTCAACCGCTCACCCATTCCTCCGCTTTCTACCTTAACATCTGGAGCTACTTGCTCAATCGGCGGAAATATTCGGCCACGGCGTCGCGGTAAGCCTCAGGCGCGTCCTCGCGAGCTCCGGTCCGCGCTGATGAAGATCCCTGCTCGCCCAAGCGCCGTTCCAGTTCTGCTTCCAGGCGCTCCAGACTGCGCGCGGCGTTCGCGCTGATGCGCGCATCCAGCAAACCGTCCTGCCCCTGAACGTGCTGTAAGTATTCGATCGCGCCATTTGTATACTCACGGAGACTCCGATCGTTACGGCCTAGCATTGCGAAATCGTCCATGGCCTCGCGCGTCCCACCACCTATGGTGGGACTTCCCGCGGCAATCTGCGCACGTAATCCACGCGCTTCGTCAAGCGCTCGCGCGAGCGCATCGTTTTGCGCCGGCGAATTGCCTTGACCAAGTGCTCGTTGGGCCTGCTGCAACTGACGGCTCAACTGCTGCATTCCCGCGGTGATGCTATCTTCCATTGCCCAGGTTTGATCGCCGTACCCATTGCGCAGCCACTCCGAATTCTTCTGCATGCGCAGCGCTAGCTCCTGCTGTTCGGCATCGGAGAGCGCTTTTCGAAGCTTGCTTACCGCGTTGGGTTGTTCCGCGGCCAAGTCGCGTGCTTGTTGCTCCACTTCGCGCTGCAGCTGCTTTACCTGATCGGCCAGTTTATCGCCTTCAACAGCCAAGGCACGCTCCTGGGGAGTGCTCGGGCGGATCGGCTCCGGAATCAGGCGATGCCGCCAATAGCCGCCACCCGCGTAGCCGGGACCTTTCATTTCGGGCATCCCCGTGCCGGCCTGTGCATCGTTCTCAGCAGTGTTCACACCCTCCGCCCCATATTGGCGCTTCACTCGGTTGGCAAGGTCACTCTGATGCTGCGACAGTTGCTGCGCGCGCCTGGCCAGATCGGCCAACGAATTCCCGGCCTGCTGCTCGAGCGCCCGCTGCAGACTTTTTTGTGCCTCCGAAAGCTGTTCTTCCGCCCGCCTCTGCGCCGTTGCATCGTGATCACTGACGGCCCTCCGCATCTCTTCCTCAGCCGTCTCGATTGCCTGCATTGCTTGCCGGCCTGCCTCGCTGACACCGCGTTGGCCTAACTGTGTTGCTTCCCCGGACTGCGACTCTTGACCCGACTGCGATTGTTGCTGCCCGGACGCTGACTGCTGGCCCATTTGCGATCGTTCGCTCTGCGATTCGGAAGCCTCCTGATTTCGAGAGAGCTGCTGCATCTGTTGTCGCAACTGCTCCGCTTCACGCCGAAGTTGTTCCTGCTCCCACCGTTGGTGGAAGGTCTGCTGCTGTGCGCGCTGCTGAGCGAGCTCCTGTTGACGTCGCGCCAGATCTTTCAGTTTCTGCAACGCATCGTCAAGCTGCTTCTGCTGGTTGCCTGATCCAGCCATGGGAGACTGTTCGGTTTCGTACTGGTTCTTCGACATATCGAGTTCCAGGTCCAACATGCGCGCAAGATCTTGCTGCGCTCCCATTGAGCCTCTTCCACCACCTCCCCCGTGATGGCCGAACGCGACTTGGATGTCGCGAAACATGGAGTCGGCACGCAGAAGATCCTGGAGCGCTTTCTGCTCTGGCGGCAGTGCATTGTGCCATCGTGCAGGTCGCAGTTGGTCGACTGCGCGCTGCATTTCGGAGGATGCCTCGGTCATGATTTTCGAAAACTGCTCGAACTGAGGGCTTGCGCCGACCAGTTCGCGGCTCCCCATCCGCTCGGCGAGCGTCTTCGCCTGATCGCTCAACTTGTTCTGCATTTCGGCGAGAAACCGTGCGTTTTGCCCGATTAAGGCGCGGTTTTTGTCGCCGTCCTTAACCTGATTCCATGTCGCGGCAATGATTTCTTTTTGGCGCTCGGCGATCTCCTGAGCTTCATCGCCCCCTTGGCCTTCCCCGCCGCCGCCTCCCATCGCTTGCGATTGCCGGAAACTGAAGTCAAACGGTTCTGCCTGCGCAAAAATAATATCGCTCTGCGCGGTCTTGCTGACATCGCGCGCAGTCGCGTACATCGTGACGAGGTCTCCGGGCTGAAGCTTGAAATCCTCGAGATACAGCATGGTCTTCGCATTCGCTTCTTTGGTTCCCTTGCCCTTGAGAAGCGGAGTGACATG
>JAFARV010000568.1 GCA_019245255.1 Acidobacteriaceae bacterium
CGCGAAGGTCATTCATGTGGACATCGATCCAGCGGAGATCGGCAAGAACCGGCACGCGGATCTGCCGATTGTGGGTGATTTGAAGCGCGTCCTGCCGAAGCTGATTCAGGAATTGAAAGACCTGGCTCCATCGATGAAGGGCAAGAATTCGAGCGCGCGGCAGGCCTGGTGGAAACAGATTCGCGACTGGAAAGCCGAACATCCGCTGGTGCCTGAACGATCGGACAGCGAGATCAAGCCTCAGCATCTGATGGCTGAGATCGATCGGCTCTCAGGCGGCCGCGCGATCGTAACGAGCGATGTGGGGCAGCATCAGATGTGGTCCGCACAGCTCGTACGCTTCAATGAACCGCGTCTGTGGATTAACTCGGGCGGCCTCGGGTCGATGGGCTTCGGACTTCCGGCTGCCATCGGGGCTCAGTTTGCGAGGCCGGATAAGTTAGTCTTCTCGATTGTGGGCGACGGCGGTTTTCAAATGTCGATTCCCGAGCTTGCAACCATCGCTAATCATGCGCTACCAATCAAGATCATCGTCATGAACAACGGTTATCTCGGGATGGTGCGTCAGTGGCAGTCGCTTTTCTACAATAATCGGCTGAGCCAGGTGGAGCTCTCTTGTTTCCCTGAGCCGGAGAAGCTGGCCGGCGCTTATGGATTTAGAGGCCGTACGGTTCAGGCGGTGTCGGAACTCTCGAGCGCGCTCGAGGAAGCAGTTTCCGATGCCGGGCCCTATCTCTTAAACGTGCGTGTCTCGCCAATGGAGAACGTTTTCCCGATGGTGCCCGCAGGTGGCGGCATTAATGAAATGGTGCTGCGCCCGCCGCAGCCGGTCGAGGCATAAAGCGGAGCAACCCTACTATGCAACAGACAATTTCCCTACTCGTCGAAAACAAACCCGGTGCACTCATGCGGGTCACCGGGCTGCTGAGCCAGCGCGGTTACAACATTGAGAGCCTGACAGTTGCCCGGACTCTCGATACCGAGCTTTCGCGGATGACTATAACGGTCGACGTTGAGCCGAACGTTCGGTCGCAAGTAATCAAGCAAATGAACAAGCTGATCAATGTGCTTCAGGCGACTGATGTCACGGAAGGTCCTGCTGTCAACCGCGAACTGATGCTTCTGCGCGTGAAAACAAACCAGCAGAATCGGACCGCAGTTCTCAAAGAAGCGGAGATCTTTCAGGCGCGTGTGGTTGATTCCACAACGGAGGGTTTTGCGCTCGAAGCAACGGGCGACCCTGAGAAGCTGGATGAATTCATCGATGTGATGCGCAGTTATGGCGAGATCGACATCGCACGATCAGGTATTGTCTCGATGTCGCTCGATAACAAGAAGCTGCGCTTGTCGCCGCCCATACCAAAAGGTGCTGCACCCGAGGACGCGCTTGAGCTCCAGGGCGCCCAGTCGTAACCATCAGACTTATTGCACAAGGAAACAGATGCCAAAGCGCTTTTATGAAAATGACGGGAGCCTCGCACCGCTCCAGGGAAAGACGATTGCGATTATCGGGTATGGCAGCCAGGGTCATGCGCATGCCCTGAATTTACGGGATTCCGGCCTGGATGTTGTTGTCGGGTTGCCCGAGACCAGCAAGAGCCGGGCCAAAGCCGAAACCGCGGGACTGCGCGTATTAAACGTGTCGCACGCCGCCAAAGCGGCCGACGTGATCATGATACTCGTTCCCGATCACGTCCAGGGCGACACGTATCGGAACGACATCGCTCCGCATATGACCAAGGGCAAGACGTTGATGTTTGCCCACGGCTTCAACATTCATTTCGGCGAAATCAAACCCCCAGACGATATCGATGTGTCGATGGTTGCGCCCAAGGCGCCCGGGCACCGCGTGCGCGAGGTCTTTACTGAAGGTTCAGGTGTTCCCGCGTTGGTTGCGATCGCTCAAGACGCGTCGGGCAACGCGCTCGAAAACGCTCTCGCGTATGCGAAGGGGCTCGGTTGCCTGCGCGCGGGCGTCATTGAAACCACTTTCAAAGAAGAGACCGAGAGCGATCTGTTCGGCGAACAGGCGGTCCTCTGCGGGGGCGCCAGCGAACTCATCCGTGCAGGTTTCGAAACGCTGGTCGAAGCGGGGTATGCGCCCGAGATTGCATACTTCGAATGCCTGCACGAACTGAAGCTGATCGTCGATCTTATTTATGAAGGCGGCCTCGGCTACATGCGCTACTCGATTTCGGATACAGCTGAATACGGCGACTACACGCGCGGTCCACGCATCATCACGAATCAGACACGCGCTGAGATGAAGAAGATCCTTTCTGAAATTCAATCGGGCGAGTTCGCTCGCAAGTGGCTCGATGAGAATAGAACCGGCCGCAAGAACTTTCTGCGCATGCGTGAGGAAGCGAAGGATCAGCCGGTCGAAAAGGTCGGCGCAGAGCTACGCGCCATGATGCCCTTCCTGAAGCGGAAGAAGGAATCGGGCGTTCCGCAAGAAGTGCCGGTAGCGTAACTGCGCAGAGCGGCAGGCGATTCCAGTGTCAGCCCCGATCCGAAGGCGTGTCTGATGCGCACGCTCAATTCGGGAAGAACGGACAATCGCGTCGCGACGCACGCTTCTTCGGGCCGGATTGCGTACGGCAAAACAGGGTGATCCCGATCCGCATATCTGAGCAGCGACCTAACCTCGTGGCACAACTCCGGGTCTTTTTCGTGCGCGACCGCGAGAATTCCCGAGCGCGCGGCCCCATCCAGCTTCATCACAGCGGCGTAAAGTGACTCAATGACGCGCCAGCGATCGGGGTCCATCGAAGTTACTCGCCATCGGTTCTAGCCGAAATCAGAAGGCGCCGATATA
>JAFARV010000634.1 GCA_019245255.1 Acidobacteriaceae bacterium
GCGTCTGGCAATTGTTGAGAAAGTGTATGCGCCACTTGCAGGCACACCAGTTCCGTCGTTCTTTGCGGCGCAGGAGTGTAACGTCACAGCGCAACCGCTCGGAGACGATGACGCTCTCGTCATGCGTGCTCTCATTCCGGACAATCCTTCTCACGATTTTGCGGTGAATACGATGACCTATGCGCCAGGCGCTTCGCTCAGCATGGTTGAAATCCACGTCATGGAGCACGGGCTGCTGATGCTTGAAGGAGGCGGTATCTATCGCTTAAGCGACCGTTGGTATCCGGTTTTCGCAGGCGATTTCATTTGGATGGCACCTTATTGTCCGCAGTGGTTTGGAGCGATCGGAAAGACGCCCGCGAAATACCTCATCTACAAAGACTGGAACCGGCATCCCATACCCGCCATAAGCGGCAAGTAACTCGAAGCGTTGGCATTCAACTCTTCTTCGCCTTCAACCATTCGTCAACCGGCTTCGTGGCTGTTGGTTTGTAAGGCATCTCGATCTTGCGCCCAGCCCCGGCCGAAGCATATCCGGCATAAAGCGCTTCTATAACAACGCGTCCATCTTCGCCACTAGCTTGGAGCGTTTCTTTGCCACGCACGACACGCGCGAAATGCCGCATCTCTTGCGGAATGCCATAGTTCCAATGCTCTTCAAACACGGGATAGCTCCAGCCAACTGTGGTTGGAGCTTTCTCTACCGCATAGCCGAACCCATATTCGCTGTAAGTGGGAAGCGCGTTGCCCATGTGGAGGTCGGCATAAGTGACGCCGCCTTCGCCATAGATCTCAGTTTTGTCGAACATACCGCCGCGCTTCGTCCAACTGCACTCGACCATACCTAGTGCGGCGTTCTCAAACTCCAAAATGCAAATGGCCTCATCATCGCCTTCGGTTTTGCCGGCGTGAACGTACGTACCCAACTGCGCGTATACGCTCTTGACCTTTTGACGGCCGAGGAACCAGTAGCAGAACGCGATGCCATGGCAGCCAAGATCCATCAGTGCGCCACCGCCGGCCTGTTCCATGTCCCAGAACCACGAACTATGCGGACCGAAGTGCTTCTCGCTTTGTTTGACAAGATGAATTTTCCCGAAGCCTCCCTGCTCAGCCATTTCTTTGGCCTTGACATACTTCGGCGTAAAAAACAGCTCCTCGGCATAGCCGAGCATCACGCCTTGGCGCTTGCAGGTGTCGATCATTTCGTCGGCTTCCGGCAGCGTCATGCATAACGGCTTCTCGCAAACCACATGTTTGCCGGCCTTTGCGATATCGATGGTCATTTGCGCATGCAGGCGGTTCGGCGCAGTGATCGTCACCATTTCGATATCGGGTTCCTTCAACATCTCGCGATAATCCAGGAAGACACGAGGTATCGAGTACTTCTGCGCGAGTCTCTCGGCATTGCCCGGAGTCGGCGAAGCGATTGCAACCACCTCCGCCTCTTCGGGCATTAGCTGAAAAGAAACTGCGTGGATGTCCGCCTCGAATTTCGAGCCAATAATTCCTACTTTTACTTTTTCCTTGTTGTTTCGCAATTGTCGTCGATCCATCCTTTGTGATTTATAAACGATTTGCGTTCTGGCAAGTTGTGCGTTGATTTGTGATAGCCTCCGCTTTACATATGATCTTATTCCCACGCTTAGCGATACTGGCCTTCGTGTGTAGCCTGCTCCATGCCTCCGATGTAGGCGCCTGGATCCCGCTGTTCAATGGAAAAGATCTCTCCGGATGGAAGCACGTGGGGCCCGGTAATATGACTGTCGGGAATGGTTTGATCCAAACTCACGGCGGTATGGGGCTGCTTTATTGGGCAGGTGGGCCTATCGGAAACTCGAAGCTTCGCGTCGTGTTCAAAATGCGCGATCACAACGATAATTCAGGCGTATATATTCGCATTCCCATAGAGCCGCGGGAACCGTGGATGCCTGTTTACTACGGCTATGAAGTACAAATCGACAACATCGCCCCAGGCGAAGACGAATATCATGTGACCGGTACTCTGTATTCGCTCACGAAGCCTCTTTCGAGACCGGGCAAGCCGGGCCCCGAGTGGAACACGATGGTCATCACCTTGGACGGTCGGCGTACGGTCATCGAAGTCAATGGTCAAAAAGTGACGGACTACACCGAAGGTGATCAAGTTCCACCCAAGAAGCTGTGGTTTGAGCCCGAACGCGGTCCAAGGCCGACATTTGGTTTCTTTGGCCTGCAGAACCACAGCGACAAAGACATAGTGTTCTTCAAATCAGTAGAGTTGCAGCCGCTGCGGTAGCGCGATCATGCGCAAAGCAACTGGAGAAAGCATCTTCGCGCGATCGATGAAAAACTAGGCCTGAATGGCAACGTGACAATCAAGCAATATTCCGCTGCGACGGCGGAGGCAGAAATCTCATGACTGTTCCGGTCGATGCTGAGCGAGTTACACAGGAGTTGGAAGTTCTAGCGCAGTTTTCTGATGCGCCTGCGCCGGCGGTCACGAGAATTGTCTTCAGCTCATCGGACATGCGAGCGAGGGCTTGGTTGAAGAGCCTCTTCGTCGCCGCAGGTCTGCGCTTGAGGGAAGACGCCGTAGGAAACGTCTTCGCTCGTTGGGAGGGATCGGCGCCGCAAGCTCCGGCAGTTGCGACCGGCTCGCACATAGACGCAATTCCGAATTCCGGAGGCTACGACGGAACCGTTGGTGTCCTGGGAGGATTGGAGGCGATTCGAGCGCTCCAACGCTCGGCTTTCCAACCCCGGCGCTCGATTGAACTGATTGTTTTTACTTCGGAGGAGCCGACGCGCTTCGCCATCGGATGCCTGGGCAGCCGGTTACTTTCAGGAACACTCTCGCCCGAGAAAGCCGCGCCCCTCAAAGACCGTGAGGGGAAAACACTCGATGAAATCAGGCAGCAAGCGGGATTCAGTGGGGCTCTCGACGAAGTCCGCCTTCCTGCGGGAGCCTATCGTTCGTTTATCGAACTTCACATTGAGCAGGGGCCGGTATTAGAGCAGACCAGTATCGGAATTGGCGTCGTCACGGACATCGCGGCACCCGCCAGTTTACGAGTGACAATACGCGGGGAGGGCGGACATGCGGGAGCGGTGCTGATGCCGGATCGTCGGGATGCATTGCTTGGAGCCGCCGAGATTGCGCTGGCTGTGGAATCTGCAGCTTTGACTACGGGAGTTCGCGACAGCGTCGCCACAACAGGTGTGTGCGATGTGTATCCGGGCGCGGTAAACAGTATTCCGAGTCAGGTCAAGTTGGAAATCGACGTGCGCGATACAGACCTGGCCCGGCGAGAAACAATGGTCCGCATGATCGCCACCGCCTGTTCCGATGTGGCAGCGAAGCGTGGCCTTGAAATTACGTGCGAGGTTTTGAATGCCGATGCTCCGGCCCAATGCGATCCACTTGCCGTGGACGCGATTATTCGGGCTTGCGAGGCCGTCCGGTCCCGGTATTCACGTCTGGTCAGCCGCGCTTATCACGATGCTCTGTTCATGTCGCGAGTGGCGCCCACCGGAATGATCTTCATTCCATGCCGGCGTGGAGTCAGCCACAGACCCGATGAATACGCATCGCCGGAGGACATCTCACGCGGTGTTTCTGTCCTCGCTCATACCCTGGCGGACTTGTCGAATCAGTAGTTCCGTTCACGGTCGCGAGTGTAGAGTAGGTGAATGGACACCCGCCTCGTAGGAACGGCCGTTCCTCGCAAAGAGGCGGCCTCCAAGGTTACGGGCACTGCCGAGTACGTAGACGATCTCGCCCTTCCGGGCATGTTGCACGGCGTGACGGTAAGAAGCTCGATACCGCGAGGATTGATTCGAGGGATTCGATTTGGCACTGGAATTCCGTGGGACGAGGTCGTCATCGTTCGCGCCAGCGATATCCTGGGCAAGAACTCCGTTTCACTGATCGTCGACGATCAGCCCTATCTCGCAGAGACTGTCGTCAACCATCCTGAGGAACCTATTCTGCTGCTCGCGCACGAAAGCAAGGAGCTGGTGCAAAGGGCTCGGGCGCAAGTCACAATCGATTACGAGCCGCTTCCCGCGGTTTTCGATATGGACTCTTCGCTTTCAGGGGAAAGCATCATCTGGGGCGATAACAACATCTTCAAGACCTACCTCGTACAGAAGGGCGACGTCGACAGCGTTTGGCAGGACGCCGACGTAATCGTTGAAGGCGAGTACTCGACCGGTGCTCAGGAGCAGCTGTACATTGAGCCGAACGGAATGCTCGCCGAGTTCGATCCGGAACATGGCGTTACGGTTCGCGGCTCCATGCAGTGTCCTTACTATGTGCATAGGGCTCTGATGACGCTTTTCGATCTGCCGCCCGAGAGAGTACGGGTTATTCAGCAGGAGACGGGTGGTGCGTTTGGAGGCAAAGAGGAATACCCGTCGATATTGGCCGGCCACGCCGCTCTACTTGCCTGCAAGGCGCGCCGGCCGGTGAAGATGGTTTACGACCGGGAAGAAGATATGGTCGCGACCACGAAACGCCATCCATCGCGCACGCGGCACAAGACGGCGTTGTCACGTGATGGACGAATTCTCGCGATGGATATTGAGTTCATCATCGACGGAGGCGCCTATGCCACGCTGTCGGGTGTTGTCCTGTCGCGCGGAACCATCCACGCCGCCGGCCCGTACCGATGCGATCATGTGCGAGTTCGCAGCGTAGCAGTAGCGACCAACGCCCCGCCTCATGGAGCTTTTCGAGGCTTTGGTGCTCCACAGAGTTTGTTCGCGCTCGAGCGTCACATGGATAAGTTGGCGCGCGCAGTCAATCTCGATCCCGCTGACTTCCGGGCTCGCAACTTACTTTGTAAGGGAGCGACGACGGCAACCGGCCAGGAGATTAAGGATGATATCGACCTGCCTGGACTACAAAGCCGAGCGCTGCAGCTGGCTCATTACTACGAAAAGCTTCTAACATATCGGGAGTCGAACCGAAAAGGGACACATAAGAAGGGCGTAGGCTTTGCCACGTTCTTCCACGGTGCAGGCTTTACCGGCTCAGGCGAACGGCATCTACGCTCAGTTGTCAGGCTTCGAGCTGAGAGCACCGGCTGCGTAAGAGTCCTAACCTCAATGACGGAAATGGGACAAGGAACGAACACAATCCTTGCCCAAATTGCGGCCGAGGCGCTAGGCGCACCATACGAATGCATCGATATTCGCCGGCCCGATACGGCGGAGGCCCCAAACAGCGGCCCGACAGTCGCCTCTCGTACGGCAATGGTAGTTGGCAAGTTGGTTGAGAGAGCCGCGCGGGAACTCAGAAAAAAGTTGCCTCTTTACAGCGTGTCGAACTTTTCCGAAATCTGCCGAGGTTATACAGGCGAGCACGGGCCCGTTGAAGTAAGCGCGCGATATGAGGAGCCGCCGGGAGTCTCCTGGGATGATGACCGGTATCGGGGCGAAGCGTACGGTGCTTACTCATATGCAACTTATGTTGCCGAAGTTGATGTTGATACTCTGACCGGCGAGATTCAGGTGACTGACTTCGTCGCCTTACAGGAAGTGGGCCGGGTTTTGAATCCGGTTCTCGCCGCCGGACAAATTGAGGGCGGCGTTGCGCAGGGCATTGGACTCGCGCTTTACGAAAAGGTGCTGTGGCACAACGGCGTGATGGCAAACAGTCAGATGACGAATTACATCATTCCTACGTCGGCGGATGTTCCGCCGATTCGTGTTTTCTTTGAGGAGATCCCTTATGCGCATGGCGCGATGGGCGCGAAAGGGATCGGCGAACTTCCTATTGACGGCCCCGCACCTGCCGTTCTGAATGCAGTTGAGAACGCACTTGGCATCGCTTTCAACCACGTGCCGCTGCTGCCGGAAGACGTGTTGCTGGCATTAGCCTCGGAGCGGGCGGCCTGATGCCTAAGTGTTCCGTCTCGATGATTGTCAATGGCGAGCCTCGGCAGCTCGAAGTGCATCCCATGAAGCGGCTTTTGGACGTTCTGCGTGAAGACCTTCGCCTCACAGGAACAAAAGAGGGCTGCGGAGAAGGCGAGTGCGGCGCTTGTTCAGTGATCATGAACGATCAGCTTGTGAACAGTTGCCTGATTCCTGTCCTACAGGCAGATGGCGC
>JAFARV010000677.1 GCA_019245255.1 Acidobacteriaceae bacterium
CATCGTACTCGCCTTTGTCGTTGGTCTGGGTCTGGCGCGCCTTGTTGGTCGTCAGGTCGGTGACGTCGACTTTGGCGCCGGGGATGGCGGCACCGCTCAAGTCCTGTACCAGACCGCGAATGGTGCCGAGATCGGTTCCCTGGGCTAACAGCGAGACCGCACTGCACAGGGACATTGAAAATACAAAAACGAGTTGGCGAAGACGCCTCATCGAGACCATGAAAAACTCCTGCTACTAAACTCCTACTAGGCGAAGTGCCAGTTGAAAAAATTTTAGCTCGACTGAAAACCAAACGCAAGGGAAAAATAGAAATCGACAAAAATAGAAAGTAACACTCAGGTAGGGAACCTCGGCCAAGGGGGTCGCCGGTAGCGCGTGCAGCGCCTTATCTGCTCAGGTTGCGAATGCTGGCTTCGATCAGCTTCGCGCTGCCCTCGTAGGGATCTCCACTTCCCTCCCACTCCATCGAGAAGAAGCCACGATACCTGGTCTTCTGCGCAATCGCAAAAATCCGATCCACGTCAACCGTGTACACTTTCCCCGTATCGCTGCTCTCCTCGTCTTTCACATGGCTGATGTGATAGGCAAGTGGAAACAGTAAAGCCATCGCGCGGTAGTCGTATTCCCGATCGTCGTGGACCAGCATGGCGTTGCAGAAATCAGGCAGCGCACGGAGAAACGGACTGTTCACAGTTTCGATGACCTTCGCGATTCTCTCGGGCTGCTCGGTTTCAGGTTCGTCATTCTCCAGAGCAACGACGATGTTCTTCGACGCTCCGTACGCAGCGAGTGCTTTCAGCGCGCTTACGGAACAAGCAATCTGATCGCCCTGTTCGCCATGCGGTAAATGCACGCGGATCCCTGGGGAGCCAAGAATCACGGCCACATCGATCCAGCTCTGATAGGTTGCAAGCCCGGCTTGACGCTCCTCGCTCGTTCCGCACAGCTTCGTCGAAAGGTCGACGGGAATATTTACTACGCGCACACCGGAACTTTTGAAAGACGCGCTCAAGTGTCGCGCATAAGCCAAGTCTGTCGATTTGAAATGATGACTCCACGGCTCGATGCCCGCGACGTTGAGCCTGGACCTGATCGTTCCGGCGAACTGTTCCAGGCTCATACGTCCCGCAGTGGGTTCGCCGTCTTGCGCTTGAGGTGAAGAGATGACCGAACGAAAAGGATACGTGGAGACCGCCAGGCGTTCGCGCGGCTCGGCCGGAAATTTGAATTCAGGGCCATTTTGCGCACTCACAGAGCGGGCGAAGGCAGCGGACAATGCGATGAAATGACGGCGTCCAAATGTTTGAGGCATGGCGGAGAGTATCGGCACGGAAGAATCGGCCTCTCCGATTATGATCGATACCTTTCCCGCACCACCGCTCGTGCGCGTTCGGCGTCGGGTTGTCCGGCAGTTCCGCCACTGGCGAGCGTTGACAGCGCCCCGCAGGCGGATGCAAACCGCATTGCATCGACCAGATCGTCTCCACGCAGCCAGGCGTCCAGAAAGCCTGCGTTGAAGGAGTCGCCGGCGCCTGTGGTGTCGAGGGCATCGACTCTGATTGCGGGAACGCCGATAGCAGCGCCTTTCTTCATCGCCATGCATCCTCTCTCGCCCAACTTCGCGACAGTCAGTGTGCGCCCGTTCTCGAGCGCACGAAGCGCCTGCTCGGGATCATCGATGCCGGTGGTCCCGGTCAGTTCGACCTCGTTCGGCAAAAAGACATCAACCTCTGTAAGCGCGTCGATCAGATCCTGCCCCCAGGCGTCGTCCGGATCGTAACCGGGATCGAGAGAAGTTGACAGCCCATGGCTGTGCGCTCTCGCGAGCAGATCCTTGATCTCCGGCCTTAAACGCTGTTGCAGGAAGAATGCCGCGACGTGCAGATGATTGGCGGTCCCTAAAATGTCATCGCTGATATCGTCCGCCCGCAATGCGGCGATCGATCCAAGATAGGTCACTAGCGCACGATCCTGGGGTGAAGTGATTGCGACCGTGATGCCGGTTTTTATGTTGCTGTCGCGTATTACGGAGGAACAATCGACGTCGAACGCAGTTAGACTGCGAACGCAAAGGTCACCCCACGAGTCACATCCTACTTTTCCGATGAATGTGACAGAGTTGCCTAGCTTTGCGAGTCCGGCCGCGCAGATAGCCGAAGAGCCGCCAAGCGTCAGTGACACATCATCGA
>JAFARV010000817.1 GCA_019245255.1 Acidobacteriaceae bacterium
GGCTGACAAAAGTGTAGTTATTATCGATCGATAGCTCGGAAGGCGCCCCTTGCCCCAAAGCATTGTTGGCGGGAGCGCACATGATCAAAGCGAGCAAACTCGCCGCGGCCGCCGGACACACGTATCGCATGGTAACCTCTTCTCGTCTCCAATTCGCCGTTAACTAAATCTGAAAACTAGTTGGCAGATCGCGCGCTACGGCGACGCGCGACCGCCCCAATCGTGCCGAGAAGCAGCCCAATTCCGGTCAAGGAAAGGACAACTGGCTCCGGCGTAATCACAGGGGATACTGTTGTCCCCCGTTCCAACACCTCGACAGCAACCCCATTCGGATTAAACTGAGTAACCGTGAAGGGCTGCGACCCCGCAACAGCAGAATCCAACAAAGTAAAATCGACGCTGAACGGCCCGGTCACGACCGTGTTATCTGAAACAGGAATGAGACCGAAATCCCCGGGAGAACCCGGGGGATTGTTAGGTTGGGCCAAGAACGTTTGCAACGAACTTGGCGCTGCCGGATTGGACAGCGTGTTGAACACTGTCGGGTCGAAAAGAAGATCCAGCTCCTGAAAGCCATTTTGATTGTTTTGGAGTGTCAACCCGCTCACAGTGTAGGTATATTGATACACCATCTCGCCCGAAGAATTCAAGCCCAGATTAGTAATTTCGAATGAAATTGTTGTGGCGTTTACGTCCAAAGCAGTTACCAGGCAGCCCAGGACGAGCAGCGAGCAAATCCTCATACGATAAGTCCTCCGAATTGGTCATGATACACAGTCCCTACCGCTGCCGATTGGGCAGTAACTTAGTTCCGTAGCGCAGAGGCAGTCGTTGAGACTATTTATCGTTTTGCAATCTGTGCTGATGGTTCAGCTGTCTTACGTAATTCTTCTTCGACAGCGGCCTGCAGTTTGTCATACGTCAAGGCGCCGTTGTAATACCGTCCGTTAATGAAGATTGTCGGCGTGCCCTGCACTCCGAGAGCTGTGGCTTCATCGGATGACGCTTTGATGGAAGATACCGTGGCACCCGAATCGAGACATGTGTCGAACTTGCCTTCGTCGAGCTTTAATTGACGCGCCGCAGTCTTCAGTGAAGGAACGTCAAGCTGCTTGTTGGCATAAAGCATGTCGTGATATTCCCAGTATTTGCCTTGTGCTTCGGCACAGCGACTGGCTTCCGCAGCTTTTTGTGCGTGCGCATGCATGGGCAAGGGCATATCCTTATACACGAACGCGATCTTACCCTTAAACGCCTCTTCAAGTTTGTTGAGGGCCGGCTGTGCCTGTTGGCAGTAGGGACATTCGTAATCCGCATACTCGACCAAGGTCACCTGGGCGTTCTGAGGTCCGCGAAAATCTACATCCTTCAACGAGATCTGGGCGCGAGGAGCTGCGAGGAGTACGGCGATCTCGGCTTTGTTATGAAGCGATTGTATATACGCTGCTTTGGCTTTCGCGATACGGCGTTGACGGAGCGCTTCGACAATCTGCCCGCGGACAGCCTCATATGGCTGGTTGGTGTCGACGCCTTCGTAGTACACATGTAGCGCTTCTTCGGAGGGATCTTTCGCGATCGTGCTATTTACGTGCTTTTCGAGGAGCTGAGCGACGGTAAGACCTTCCGTCTTGGCTTGCTGCTCGAGCAAATACTGATCGACGAATGCATCAATTGCTTTGCGCTGAGCTTCATAGTAGGTGCTGCGCGCGGAAAAAAGAAGCGACGGATCCTTATGTTCGAGGTCCGCCAGGCTCAGCTTGGTTCCATTAATCTCAAGCACGGCACTATCGGTGACCGCGCAGACATCGCCAGGTTTGTCGGCAGCCAAAATTACAAGAGGGGCAGCCAACGCGGCGGCCACGAGAAACGTCAATTTCATAGTTATATAAATCCTGAATGAACTTCGGAGACGATCGATCAAAACACAATCCACAACCTAGCGGCAGGAGCCGCGTTGAAAAACATGAGGAGATGTGCGGGGTAACCAGAGACCGCAAAACCGGCTACCCGCCCGTTATTACGCTTCGGGTAGCCAGAACATGCATCGGCTACCCGGACGTGTCAGATACAGCTAAGCGTGAAGAATTAGTGCAGGCGGGTTGCGCCCAGACCACCGGCTCTGCAGGAGTTGCAAACACCGGCACCGCTGGAGTTGCCGAGAATACCGCGGCAACGGTTCTGAAGGCTAGCCGCCTCACCAGCGCTCAGGGTAGCGGGCGTGAAGGCAGTCTCAGTAACAGCGGTTACGCCGCCACCGGGTGCTGCGTGGATCGTCGTTCCCCAAGCAGCGAGACCGGTCGCGAGGGTAGCGGTGCTGATGTTGGCAGCGCTATTGGCACAGCTCGTTCCAGTGCCGCCTTCGCCGCCAGCGATGGTGGAAACCAGCTTGATCACGACCGATGTCGGCCGTGTGCCATTGTTAGTGTTGTTGATCAGGTCGTTGACTACGGACAACGACGCGAGTCCATCCGGCGTGATCAGGCAAGAGCAACAAGAAACGAGCTCTTCACCCGGATCCAGTGCATACACGTTCACGCAGATGTTCCCGATCGCTCCGCCGAATCCAGGTCCAAACAAGCTCGCGCCGTTTGCGCCGGTGTTCGTGAGGTTGATCACCGAGTCACCGGCTGTCAAATTCGACGCATAGCGAACCTGGAACGGCGAATCGGCCGTGATCGGGTTCTGGGCAGCAGCAACCATCGCCGTGGCAATGGCTGCGAAAACTACTTTTGTCATTTTGTGCATGAGGCAGTCCTCCGCAAGAAACACTAGCACCCGGTATCCACGTGTCTCAATCCTCTAATCGGAATAGCCAAAAAGGTGTACTACTGGTTCTAGTAGGCTGCTCGTATATTGTCTGTAAAATGTTGAGCAGCCCTGGCATAAACCATCCTTATAGTATTGCTTGGCCCGATGGGCATAGGAATGTTACCCCATCCACAGCGGTGGCGCAATGGTAATAAGGTAAGTTCCGCCATTTAGGGAACTTACGCGGGCATTGTCAGGAGCCGGGCAAATTGGGGCGGAGCTGTTAGCGGCCGACAACCCGAAACCGCCTGACTCGGTTCGACACCCGATGGCACGGATAGAGACTCGGGACCAACCAATCTTAAACTACGGAATACCCCGGTACTAAAGCGAAACTTCTTGTCTGTTGCAAAGCTGCGGCGTGTGCTTATAATGCAAGTCGCGGAGTATTAAATCCGACCACCAGAGGTATCAGGGAAGAAATCTTTTGATTTCTGTTTTGTGTATTTGTGTGTGCGCTGACGGAGTGGCACGGCACCCTTTAGCGCTACACGGATGTTGCGCGTGTGGGTCTGGGAGAGCGAAGAAGCAAGGGACTGGAACCTGAGGTCTTGGTCGCAGTGGGATTACGAGCGTGGTGACATTGAGGGCTTGCTGTCAGCGGAACAGCAGAAGCGAGAGAACACATTATGGTCGTCTTGCAAAGAAGGTCCAGGCTGGTGACGTTTCGAGTATCTGCGGACGAATATGACGCGCTGATGCAGGCGTGCTTAGGTTCGGGCGCGAGAAGTGTGGCCGAGTTTGCTCGCATTGCGGTGCTTCAGCGCGCGCGGATGGTAGACGCCCAGGCCGGGACATTGCAGGGAGACTTAACCACGCTTGGTAAAACGCTGGGCGAACT
Organism: Acidobacteriaceae bacterium; assembly: GCA_019245255.1. Classification (GTDB taxonomy): domain Bacteria; phylum Acidobacteriota; class Terriglobia; order Bryobacterales; family Bryobacteraceae; genus Bog-105. Next base: position 3,650 of record JAFARV010000817.1, read on the forward strand.
CGATGCGACGCTGGATCTCGCGCGCAAGAGAATCCGGGACCTATTAGGCACTGGTACTGAAGCGGAGCACCGGAATGCGGTTCGGGAACGCGGTGAGATAGACGAGCCAAGCGCAGAGAACGTAAAATACTAGCCGATTCCGAAAGAGAACGGGTTGCTCGCCTAGCAGTTTGCAGTAGTTACGTTAGGGAGGAGAAAGAAGTTGTCATTTCGAATATCACATAAAATACATATTCCTGTGTTTGTTGCGTTCACGTGTGGTTGGGCATTGGCGCCGAGTGCGCAGGCAGACACGATCCAGTTCGGAGGATTGACATTCACGCTGACGAACACAGAGAGCGATGGAACCGCGTCAGCCTCGAATTCGGCGCTGGCCATCATAGGGCCGAACGATGGAAGCGGACTGCCAGGTACAACCGACTTGACGGCGCTGGCGCCGGCTGATGGGACGGTGAGTTTTGACTGGGATTACTTTTCGCTAGATGCTCCTCGTCAAGACGCCGCCGGCTATCTCTTGAACGGCACCTATACACAACTTGGAGACACCAGCCCCGCTTCGGGTACCGTTCAATTTCAGGTAACTGCCGGCGAAACCTTCGGATTCGAAGCCAATTCGGTGGACAACCAGGGAGAGCCTGGAATCCTGATGATCTCTGCGTTTAGCGCGCCGGGGGCAGTTACGGCCGCGCCAGAGCCCGGTACCTGGGCCCTATTCGCGCTGGGCGGCGGAGCTATTCTGATTGGCTTTTTGCGGGTAAGGCGCGTAACTGTCCTTCAGGAGTCTTAAAGAAATGACGGGCTTCAAAGTTTCTCTTGCCGCGATGGGGCTGCTTTCAGCCCTGCCCGGATTGGTCCAAAGCCAGACGACGTATACCGGCTCGAACGCGACGGGATCCTTGACGTTATCGACGACGGTAAATGTGATGCAGGTTGCGCAGGCAAACGCAGCAGGCGTTCAAGCCCTCGGTGCAGAGCGAGCATTCTTGCGAGCAATGGGTGCCTTCGAAGTGCACAACCTGTTTTCGACCGGCGCTCCGAAGCACCTTCCCAGGCACATTCGCCCGCCGTACCTGGCCATGCTGGGTGCAAAGCGAAATCTCGCGTTATTGGGCGTTCAGCCGCTGGCGAGCACTGGCACGCCGAGTACGACTTACTTAAATGTGGTAAATGGAGGCGCGTTCAACTTCAATGGCTTGACGCAGGTAGACCAGCTGGACGCGAATGGCGGCAACTCGCTGGTATCGCTTGAGCCACCGAACCCCAGCATCGCAGTCGCAAACGGTTATATTTTGGAAGGCGTCAACAACGCAATCCAGGTTTACGACAGGACAGGGAAAGCATTGCTTCCGGCCCCAATCTCGTCCAATGAGCTGTTCGGACTGGCGCCGTTTCTGGATCAAGCCGGCGTTTATGGACCGTTCCCGACAGATATGCAGGTGTTTTACGATCCGGATATTCAACGCTGGTTCGTGTTACAACGAGCGCAGGATGAAGATGCGCTCGGGAACTTCATCGATAGCTCTCATCTGTACCTGGCTGTCAGTCAGACTCCAAATCCGACGGGTGTCTACAATGTCTACACGGCCGACACGACGGACCTACAGGATCCGGGTTGTCCGTGCGTAGACGATTATCCGCAGATCGGCGCCGACCGCTTCGGATTCTATATCAGTTCGAATGAATTCAACGCAGGTTCGGGAAATTTTGCGCAGCACGCAGTGGTTCTAGCTCTTTCCAAGGCTTCGCTCGGTTCGGGGGCCTCAACGCCAACCGCTTTCCGATTCGTACTGCCTTTCGAAACGGGTTACGAATCCACGGTGCAGCCCGCAACCACACCGCCCGGAGCAAGCTACCTGGTGGCAGATGGAGGCGTGGAGTATTTCGCGAGCACATCTGCATCTTCAGAAGGCGGCGAGACAGTTGCGATCTGGGCAATGTCGAATACGAGTTCGCTTGGAAGCAACAGCCCCAATCTGAGCCTGATGCAAACCATTGTGCAGACGCTCTCATATGGCACGCCGCGATCTGCTCAGCAGCGCCCCGGACCGCTGCCGCTCGGCTCGAGTCTGTCACCGCCCGAGCAAGTGCCGCCTTCGATTGATGGGGGCGATAATCGAACACTCTCCCTTGTCTATGCCGGGAGCCGTCTGTACCTGACGTTGGCAACATCGGTATTGGATCAATCCAATAACGACCTTACGGGCGGAGCGCTGGTAGTGATTTCAACGGCACTCCGGCAAGGAACGTTGCAGACAAAGGTGCTCAATCAGAGTTACCTGATTGTGAATGGGAATTATCTGCTGCGGCCTTCGGTTGCGGTGAATCCTCAGGGAATTGGAGCAATTGCGGCAACACTGGTTGGGCCATCGCGGTATCCCAGCGCCGTGTACATTCCGATCAGTACCTTTGCGACACCATCAACGGCTTACGTCGCAGCGGCCGGAACCGCGCCGGAAGATGGGTACAGCGCCTATGGCGCTTTCAACGGAGTTGGAAATGGAAACGCTCGTTGGGGTGACCGCTTTACTGCGGTGGCCGCCAGCGACGGGTCAGTGTGGACCGCAACCGAGTACATCGGAAATCTGCCTCGATCAACGTACGCGGATTGGGATACGCTCGTAACACAGATAAAGCCCTAGTTTGAACAGGGTGAATTCTTGAAAATCGTCTTGCACGAGGAGTGCGAAATTTAATGAGCACCAAGCCAGTGCGTGCCTTCTCAAAAGCAGCTGCGAACGGTCCGAATCTGGCCGATGAAGGCCTCCTTCTAGTGGATACAAGATTGGAGGCCATCGCGGTTGACGAGGGAGCGACATGGATCCTGAACGATGAGAGGACGGGGGGAGATGGCGCAGACGTCCGGTTGACACTTCCGGGAGAAATCCGCGACCTGCTCAGTAGCATGAAGACGACGGATCTACCAACAGCCAAGGTGCATTTCCATGTCGGGAACGCCACCTACAGCTGCCGCGTCTTCCTGCTGCGGCGGCCTGACGGCACAGATCCGCAGCC
>JAFARV010000875.1 GCA_019245255.1 Acidobacteriaceae bacterium
CCGCGGCAGCAACGGAAACAATAGAAGACAGGTTGTAGGAATTTACAGGCTCATGGGAACTTTTCAAATCGATTTCGGTGAAGAGCGTAAGTCCAGAATCGTCGGCATTGACCTTGGCACGACCAACAGTCTGGTTGCCTATATGGAATTGACCGGACCGAAGATTATCGAGGACGTGGATGGGCACGAGATCGTGCCGAGTGTCGTTTCGCTCGATGACAACGGAGAGCTGGTGGCCGGAGAGCCGGCGCGCGAATTGCTGCTCACAAGGCCCGACCGAACGGTTTACTCAGTTAAGCGGCTGATGGGCAAGGGCGTGGAGGATGTCGCTGCAGAGGTCAAGCTGTTTCCGTTTCGAATCGCTGAAGGCAGCGAGTCGGTGATTCGGCTCAGGCTGGGCGATCAGACGTTTACGCCGCCTGAAATTTCAGCGGCAGTGTTACGCCAATTGAAGGACAACGCGGAAGCGGCGCTGGGCATACCGGTCTCGGAAGCTGTGATCACCGTTCCCGCTTACTTCAACGATGCGCAGCGGCAGGCCACGAAGGATGCGGGACGGCTGGCTGGGCTTGAGGTGCTTCGACTCGTCAACGAGCCGACCGCTGCTTCGCTCGCCTATGGTCTGGACAAGCGCGAGAACGGCGTGATCGCGGTGTATGACTTCGGCGGTGGGACGTTCGACATCTCCATACTGCGGCTGCACGACGGGATTTTTGAGGTGCTCGCGACGAATGGGGATACGCACCTTGGCGGCGACGACATCGATAATCTGCTGCTTCGGATCGCGCTCGAAGATGTGAAGTCGGAATGGGGAGTGGATCTTTCCGAAGACTCTGAAGGCGTACAGCGGCTGCGCCGAGCGGTGATTCACGCGAAAGAGGAGCTCTCGTTCGTACCCGAGACGGCGATCCGCTTGACGTATCACGGCCACACATACGAACGCAGAATCGATCGCGAACTTTTTGAGCGGCTGATCGCGCCGGTTGTCGAACGAACACTCGAGCCCTGCCGGCAGTGCCTCGCGGATGCCAAGCTGACACCGGAACAGATTGACGATGTCGTTATGGTGGGCGGCTCAACCCGTATCCCTCTGGTACGCGCGGCCGTGGAACGACTATTCAAGGCAAAGCCGCACACCGAGCTAAATCCTGACGAGGTGGTGGCGCTAGGGGCGGCGGTGCAAGCGGGCATTCTGGCGGGTGATGTGGAGGACAAACTCCTGCTGGACGTCACGCCACTTTCGCTCGGCATCGAGACGATGGGCGGAGTGGTATCGAAGCTGATTCATCGCAATTCAACCATTCCTGCGAGCGCTACCGAGACCTTTACGACAGCGGTGGATGGACAGCGCAACGTGCTGATCCATGTGTTGCAGGGTGAACGCGAATTAGTAAAGGACTGCCGCAGTCTGGCGCGATTCGATCTGAAGGATCTCGATCCGGTTCCGGCCGGCCTTGCGCGCATCGAAGTGCGATTCCTGATTGACGCGAATGGCATCTTGAATGTCACCGCACGCGACGCGCGCACCGGTAAAGAGCAGACGGTGGAAGTGAAGCCTTCGTACGGACTGACCGAAGAGCAAGTGGAGGCCATGATCCGCGAGTCGTTCGACAAGGCCGAAGAAGACATGCGCGAGCGGCAGTTACGCGAGGCGCGAGTCGAGGCCGATAACATCCTGGCTGCAACGGAGAAGGCCCAGAAGAATGAGGCATGGTTCTCGTTGTCCGCGCAGGAGCAGAGCGCAGTCGAGACGGCGAAGCGCGAGGTGCAAGTAGCGTATCACGGGAGCGATCATCGAGTTCTCAACGAGAAGATCGAGGCCTTAAACCGTGCCACGATCACTCTCGCGGAGAACCTGATGAAGACGGCGTTTCGTTCCGTTGGGGGCGAGGCTTACTTACGATAAGCGGGAAGGCTATTTATCGTGATGATGCTGCTTCGCGCCCGGGAGCAGGTCATCGGGATCGGGCGTTGACCGGATCTGGCCCCGGATTTCACCGGCGGGAAAGTTCTTGGAATGAACGTTTACGTAAGTGACATGGCTCACGATCGCGCGCACGACATCTGTAAAATCACCCGCGGGAAT
>JAFARV010001002.1 GCA_019245255.1 Acidobacteriaceae bacterium
AACGTCGACCCGGAACCCCGGAGTCGACGTAAATAGCACGAGCAGTTCGAAATCCGAAGCCATTGCAACAGTCTGCTCGATCGATATTTTGTGCGGCGGCGCGTCGACAACCTTGCTATCCGGAATCATTCCCGCCGGATAACACAGCCACACCGGATACCAATAAGACTCAATTTCTCGTGCAGCAGGCCAGCGGGAACTCGCACCACCATCAAAACCCTCAAAAGATGGAGGGTTCAAAAAAAGTGTTCTCATCCAGAGATCCCCTTCAGCATCAAACTCTTAGCGTACTTACTCAAGATTGTAGCGGCAAGTGCGAGGCTCCTACCGGCGCATACCCGAGGCGCACAGGGTAATAGAAGCATCGAACGGGCGGTACACCACCTTCATTTTCCCATTGACCCGGCCATCGCTACCGCCCCGGCCTGCCCGGTGTCATCACTATCCGCATCTGCGTTCTGTTCAAAATCGGAGTAGTCGATGTCTAAGTGCACTGGTCCGATCAGGCGCACATCGATTGTGCTGCTCATGTGTTCCGGAACCGCCACACCGTTCTTGACTGCAAAATCGCGCTCAAACTGCACCTTCTTGAACCAGATGCTGGGATTCCGGACCAGCCGCCCCTTTTCCATCACCGGGAGGCAGGTCTTGGCATCCAGCCACAAGTCCCCCTTGAACAGACCGACTCTCTTCTTTCGGGGAGAAATCTGGAACATGTACACGTCTTGGCCGCCTTCCGCTCGTCGGCCCTTGAACTTGAACTTGTAGTTTTGGGGGGAGATCGCGAGGTTTTGGTCGCCCTGGCCCTGCTGCTCAGCCTGCAGGTACCGCGCGATCACGTCATTCTTTACGGTATTGTCGCCCTGAAAGCCGAGCACCCGGTAGGTTACCGTGCCTACCTTTGAGATCTTGCGGAGGGCACGCAGTTTCCCGTGCTCCTTTAGTTTAGGAATCGAGGCGTCGATGTTTACCTGCATCGAGGCGCCGCGCAGGGCATCTTCGTGGCTCTGAGTGGCCTCCACGAACTTGTCAATTATTGCCGCCGTTCCAAGAGCTTGATCGTCGTCCGCTTCCGTTCTCGGAGCAGTCACAGCCAACAAAGGAAAAAGAATCAAACCCAGCAGCAAAAGCCATTTGCATTCAGCTATTTGCATGAGCTTGCGAGCTCGCCGGCGATTATTTTCGAAGGCTGGAGTATTTCTGAACATTAGAAAAGCGGCTAATCCGTCAAACCCATCTTCCGTCCCGAGTGTGGCGCCACGCGCTGGCTACTACCTTAGATGAAAGCGACCTACTTTGCAGTTGCAACCATAACTCTCTTGCGCCCGAAACGCCCAGCGACCGTATTTAGTAGCCCGAAATGTATGAACAGGCGGTGATTTCCGATCGTCTAACGTCCGAGAAAAGGCATGCCCAAAATCGGAATCATCTACGGGATGGAAAACACCTTTCCTCCCGCATTGATCGAGCGTATCAACTCCAAGAAAGTGCAAGGAGTGAGTGCCGAGTCCATTCGCGTAGGCACCGTCAAAATGGCTGAGCCCAGCGGCTTCCGGGTGATCATCGATCGTATCTCGCAGGACATAGAGTTCTACCGCGCCTACCTGAAAAATGCTGTCCTGGGGGGCTCGATTGTCATCAACAATCCTTTTTGGTGGAGCGCCGACGACAAGTTCTTCAATTACGCGCTTGCAAGCGAGCTCGGGGTAGCGGTGCCGAACACCGTCGTATTGCCTCAGAAACAGCATCCGCCCGGAACCACTGTGCAGTCCATGCGCAACCTCCACTTCCCCCTGAACTGGAATGAGGCGTTCGAGTATGTTGGCTTCCCCGCGTTTCTGAAACCGTTCAGCCGCGCCGCCTGGAAGGATGTGTATCGCGTAACCTCGCCGCGGGAGTTCTTCGAAGCATACGATAAAACGGGCAGCACCTGTATGATTCTGCAATCGGCCATCGCGTTTGACGACTACTACCGTTGTTACGTAGTTGGCGGGGAGCATGTTCGTGTCATGAGATACGATCCCAGCCAGCCGCGCCATCTGCGCTATGGACGGGACAGTTCACACGTGCCAAACGAGCTCCGGGACCGCTTGGTTCACGATTGCATCACATTGTGCCGTGCGCTGGGTTACGATTTCAACACGGTTGAGCTCGCAGTTCAGGATGGGAAGCCGTATGCTATTGATTTTCTTAACCCGGCTCCCGATGCAGATGTGCATTCGGTTGGCCCCGAAAATTTTGAGTGGGTAGTAGAAAACGTTGCGCAGTTCGCAATCGAAAAGGCAGTCAGCGCGGAGCGGCAGAAGGCGGACATGGGCTGGAACCGATTTCTCTGTGGATCGGCCGAGTCCACCGTAAGCGCTCGCGCATAGCGACCGCAAAGGGCGCGGCGACGCCCCGAATCGAGTAACGCCCCCCTCCCACTCGCATCATACAGGCGATTAATATAAGGAGCGTTATGGCCACCGATCCTAGGGCGGGAAAACCTGCCGACGCCAATATGCTTGTGAACGTCCCTCGTCTAATCACGAGCTACTACGCACTCCGGCCGGATCCGTCCCAAAAGGCTCAGCGCGTCGCATTTGGAACCTCAGGTCACCGCGGTTCTTCTCTGGACAGCGCGTTTAACGAGGCCCACATCCTCGCGATCACACAAGCCATATGCGCGTACCGGCAGCAGGAAGGCATCACTGGCCCGCTGTTCCTCGCCATGGACACTCATGCCTTGTCGGAACCCGCGTTTGTCAGCGCCTTGGAAGTTCTGGCCGCAAACGGCGTGACTGTGATGATCGATGAGGAGGGCGGATACACCCCTACGCCCTCGCTCTCGCACGCGATTCTGGCGTACAATTCGGGCCGGACAGACGGGCTGGCTGACGGTATTGTGATTACCCCCTCCCACAACCCGCCGGAAGATGGTGGCTTCAAGTACAATCCGCCGTCCGGGGGGCCTGCTGACACGAGTGCGACCAAGTGGATCGAAAACTTCGCGAACGATTTGCTGGAGAGCGGACTGGATCATATTTCGCGTGTCCCCCTCCAGCGCGCCTTGAAGGCGTCTACGACGAGGCGGTATGACTATGTTTCGGCCTATGTCAACGACCTTGGCTCGGTAGTTGATTTCGACACGATTCGGTCGGCCGGGCTAAATCTGGGCGTGGACCCGCTTGGCGGCGCGGGTGTCGCCTACTGGCCCCGTATCGCGGAGCGGTATCGCCTGAACCTTACGGTCGTCAACACCCAGGTAGATCCGACATTTCGGTTCATGACTGTCGACTGGGACGGAAAGATACGGATGGACTGTTCGTCACCGTATGCCATGGCGAGCCTGATTGCTCTTAAGGACCGTTTCGATGTCGCGTTTGCCTGCGATACCGACCACGACCGCCATGGGATCGTGACCCCATCTTCCGGCCTTTTGAACCCGAATCATTATCTGGCGGTCGCAATCGACTACCTGTTCCAGCACCGGCCCTCGTGGCGCGCGGACTCCGGCGTAGGGAAGACATTGGTGAGTAGCAGTATGATCGATCGGGTTGCGGAGAGTCTTGCCCGACGTCTGGTTGAGGTGCCGGTCGGGTTTAAGTGGTTCGTCGATGGTTTACTCGAGGGGACCCTGGGATTTGGCGGCGAAGAAAGCGCCGGGGCGTCTTTCCTGCGCCGCAATGGCTCGGCCTGGAGTACCGACAAAGATGGCCTGATAATGGGTCTGCTTTCCGCCGAGATTACAGCAAAGGCCGGGAAAGATCCAGGTGAGCGTTACCGCGAGTTGACCGCTAAGTTCGGCAATCCCGTTTACGAACGCATCGATGCGCCGGCAACACAGGAAGAGAAAACCCTTCTTGCGAAGCTGTCGCCCGAGCAGGTGTCTGCCAAGGAGCTTGCCGGAGATCCGATCATCGGTATGTTGACTGCGGCGCCCGGAAACGGTGCACCGCTGGGCGGGCT
>JAFARV010001010.1 GCA_019245255.1 Acidobacteriaceae bacterium
GCGCCGGGCAGTTCGTGTTCATGCAGCGGCTTGCAGCTTCGCCCTCCTGGCGTGCTACATTGCCTTCGCACACCGGACAATGCGCCGGCATCTTAAACGCTCGCCGATGCGAACCGTGGTCCACCACGCGAACGATCTTCGGGATCACATCTCCACTGCGTTCCACCAGGACCGTATCGCCGATCGCAACCCCGAGCCGCGCAATCTCATCCTCGTTGTGCAGCGTCGCGCGCGACACTGTCACACCGCCGATCGGAATCGGTTTCAAATATGCTACCGGCGTGAGGGCCCCGGTCCGTCCTACTTGAACCTCAATATTCTCGAGCACCGTAGACGCCTGCCGGGCCGCGTACTTGAACGCAATCGCCCAGCGCGGCGCTTGTGCCGTCCATCCCAGAGCTTCTTGCTGCGGGATCGAATCGATCTTCACCACCACACCGTCAATCTCGTACTCCAGGTCATCGCGTTTGGATTCCCAATGCTGGATGAACTCGAGCAGGTCATCAAAATTTCTGCAGAGCTTACGGTGTTTGTTGACTTTGAAACCCGCGCCTGAGAGCGTCTCCAGGTTTTCCCAGTGGCTCGAGTACAGGGGCTTGCCTTCGCGCAGGAGAAAGTATGCGTAATAGTCGAGTCTTCGTGCCGCCGTAATCGCCGGATCCAGTGCCCGCAGCGCCCCAGCCGCCGCATTCCGAGGGTTTGCGAACCGCGACAGCCCTGCGGCTTCACGTTCCTGGTTGATACGCTCGAACGAGCGGCGCTCCATAATCACCTCGCCGCGCACCTCAAACGAGCCGTCCGCAACCGCCCGCCGCGCGTGCAAAGGCAAAGAACGAATGGTCCGCGCATTCTCGGTGACGTCCTCGCCCACGAGGCCGTTGCCTCGCGTCACTGCCCGGCTAAACCGCCCATGGCTGTACCGCGCTGCCATCGATAGCCCATCCAGCTTCAGCTCGGCGACGTATTGGTATGCATCGGTCTTAAGCAGCCCTCGCACCCGCGCGTCGAACTCACGCAATTCCTGTTCATTGAGTGCATTGTCCAGGCTCAGCATTGGTGAGCTGTGGGCCACTTCGACAGCGCCTTCTCTCGGCTGCCCTCCCACTCTCTGTGTCGGCGAGTCCGGAGTCCTCAGCTCCGGGTGCGACACTTCCAGCTCACGCAGCTCGCGCATCAGCCCGTCGTATTCGGCATCCGAGATTTCCGGCTGGTCGAGCACATAATACAGATACTCGTGATGCTGTAACTGCCGCCGCAACTCCTCAACGCGCTCGGAAACGGAATTTTTCATCGTCAAAACTATAATGTGGGATTGGGATTCATCGAGAGGAAACGCGCAGCCATCATCTACAACCCGGTCGCAAGAAGCCTCTCGCGAAGGCTGCACTTGCTTCAACGTACCATCGAGGTACTTGGGGACCAGGGTATTTCCGCGAAGCTCGTAGCGACCGAGGCGGCCGGCACAGCGGGCGAGCAGACCCGCTTCGAAATCGACTCGGGATGCGACATGATTCTCGCGGCCGGCGGCGATGGCACCATCAACGAAGTTGCGAGTGGAATGCTGCATACCGGCGTTCCGCTGGGCATTATTCCCGGCGGAACGGCAAACGTACTCGCACGAGAAATGCACATTCCCCAGCACATGGTCCGTGCCATTGTTGATCTCCGCTGGTTCGAGCCTCAGCCGGTCGCCATCGGAGACCTTCGCTTCGCGGATGGCGCTCAGCGTCCTTTTCTTTGCATGGCCGGAGCCGGCCTCGATGCCCAGATCGTTTCCCGCCTCAATCTCCGTTTCAAAGCTCTGGCTGGCAAGTTCGCTTACTATGGCACCGGGTTCGCACAGGTATTTCAGCCCCTGCGTGAATTCGAAGTTGTGGTCGATGGCAAGCCATACTTGGCAAGCTTCGCCCTCGTCAGCCGCGTTCGCAACTATGGAGGTGATCTCGAAATCGCGCGGACGGCGTCTCTACTGCGTGATGAGTTCGAGGTCGTCCTGTTCCGCGGCACAAGCGGCTTCCGATACCTTGGCTATCTCGCCGGTGTCGCAAGTGGAAACGTGGCCCGGATCAATGGCTGCACGGTTCTGCGCGCCCGCTCAGTATCCTGCCCGCAACCGGAAGCGTCGAACATCTTTGTGCAGATCGACGGCGAGCTCGCCGGCAGCCTTCCGATCCGTGCGGAGATTCTCCCCGATGCCATCACTTTACTGATGCCGCAGAAGTTTGTCGCGCGTGAGCGTTCTATGTTGGCCTTTCCTGTGTGCGCCTAGCCCTCGCGGATGGACAACCTAACGCATTCGCTCACCGCGCTCGCAATGGCGCGCGCCGGGTTGAACCGTTTCAGCCCCAGCGGCACGCTTATTCTTCTCCTGTCTGCGAACGCGCCCGACATCGACATTGTCGCCCTGTCAGGCGGGCCGCTGTCGTACCTTGAAAACCATCGCGGTTATACACACTCGCTCGCCGCGCTCCCCTTAATGGCGCTTCTTTCCATGCTGGTGGCTGCCCTTGTGACTTGGCGCATCCTGCCTTGGGGCCGCGCCTTCCTGCTTGCCGTGTTAGGTGTCGCGAGCCATTTGCTTCTCGATTCGACCAACGGGTACGGTCTTCGTCTGCTGCTACCGTTCTCGTCGCGGTGGTTTCACCTTGACCTGAACAATCTTTATGACGTCGTCATTCTGCTGGTCCTGTTGTTTGCCGCCATCTGGCCCTGGTTTGCGCGACTGGTCGGCAACGAGATCGGCGCACGCCGCAATTTCGGACGCGGCACAGCGATTGCTGCTCTGGTGTTCTTTGTTCTCTTCGATGCCGCTCGCTTTCTGCTTCATCAGCGCGCGGTCGCCCAGCTCAACTCGGTGGTTTATGGGGAGGTGGCTGCACTCCGCGTTTCAGCATTACCTTCAAGGACCACGCCGCTACGATGGACCGGTATTGTAGAAACTTCCGCTGCCTATCGCGTTTTGAGCATTTCTCCCTTCGAAAACCTGGACCCCGATGCCGCACAGGTCTTTCCTAAACTTCCTCGCGATGCCCCAATACAGGCCGCGCTTCAAACGCCCGCGTTCCGCTTCTTTCAGTACTTCGCGCGTTTTCCGGTTTGGTCTGAGCAGCCTGCGTCCACCACCGGCGACCGTTCAACGCGCATTGACCTCACCGATCTCCAGTTTGGCCGGCCCGGAGCGGGAGCGTTCCACTGTATAGCGCTGGTCGATTCACACAACCAAGTGTTGGAATCGGTATTCACGTACGGATCCGGAGCGGAGTTTGGCTGGGTTCAGCAACCAGCGAATCCGCAATGATGCTGCGGCTTAGAACCCGCGCATCCACGCGATACGTGTCATTCCGAATGCCTTCCCGCAGCAGCATTAGCCGTTCCTGCACTACCGCAGCGCTCTTATAAATGGCGTTCACGATGCCGCTTAGCCTCGTCAGATCCACAATCACATGCGTCTCTCTGCTCCCCTTATCGTCAGTCTTGGAAAAGAAATGAGCGAAGTTTGCGCGATGCAAGAATGAAACGTAATGAGAGCTATCCGGCTTTGTGTCTGCCTGTTTTCTCTTTGTCCCGTTCTCATTCCCCAGTCCGCTCCCGATACGCCGGCGAAGCGGCCAAATTTCTCCGGGCGGTGGCGAATGGTAAAGGACCAGAGCGACTTCGGGAAATTTGCGGCGCCCGACCTCGTCGTGCGTGTTGTCGATCAACGCGACCCCACCATGAACGTACATACCGTGCAGACGAAGGGCAAAACCACGACCACTGCCGATGTCAGTTACTTCACCGACGGCACTCCCACCACCAATGTCATGAGTGGACGCGAAGCAGTCAGTAAAACGTTCTGGGATGGCGATGCGCTCATGATTCGAACGCAGACCAAGAACTCGAAAGATGAGGACACGGACATCGTGGATCGCTGGGTGCTGTCGTCCGATGGACAAGTGCTGACAACGACCAGC
>JAFARV010000734.1 GCA_019245255.1 Acidobacteriaceae bacterium
TTGAACTGGAAAGCGCTGCGTATGCCGCCATCCTGAGGCGGGTGAACTTTCTCTATGGAATGGGGCTGCTTGATCTCGGCCTTATGCCGGCCATTCACTTCGAGGGCGCCGAGTACTTCATTGGCCTCGATCTCCACCTGACGCGGGAGCGGATGCGGGAACTGTTCCGCGCGCTTGAGGAGAAGAAGCGGATTCTCGCTCTGTTGGAGCGGTTTCTCGAACAGCGTGACGGCCAGTTAGCAATTCAGGTCGGCCTCTCGGAAGTTCATCCGAGCATGAGCGAACTGTCGTTCATCGGCCTGCGACTGAACCTACCGAACGGACTCGAAGGACAGGTCGCAGTGCTGGGTCACATGCGCATGAACTACAATCGCGCCATTTCAGCTGTTCTGCATGTGGGCCAGGCGTTCAAGAGCGCGACGATCTGAGCGAGCGTTACGGGTGTAAACCGCCAGCCGGTCCGCCGCGGGCAAACACAGGCTGACTCAGCTGTTCCCCTGGTCCAGCGCCACGCCGATTGGTTGAATGTGGGGCAGGATGTATTCCTGCGCGGCGCTCGCCGCAGCGCCGATCCTTACGCGGGAAAAGGCCGATTCGGCGACTCGGCCGCCGGTTGCCAACTTCGTTGGCCAACCCGCCCCACACAGGCCAAATCTTCCCGACCACTCTTTTACGGCGGAGAGTCTGACGACCACAAGCCCACTCTGATTTGAGATGGTTTTCCATCGGCGGCGATTGCCACACTTACATTGCATTGGACAACCCGTGTTTCTGACATGGCGATTGCATGGCAGCCTTCCGCACGGGCGAAAATTTCCAGAGCGAATGACCCCTGGGAAGGCCTTCCTAGCCATGGATGGGCTTCTCGATGCCGCTACTAGTGGTCCGGTTTTCCTTAGCATTCCCGAAATCGCAAACCTTGTAGTCGATGCGATTCGCTATCGGGACTTCAACCTGCACCATTATGCTCTTCATTCCTGGGTTGTAATGCCCAACCATGTGCATGTTTTGATTACGCCGCTGATACCCGTTTCTAAGCTGATGCAGTCGCTCAAAAGATTCACTGCCACTGAGGCAAATCGGATTCTGCAGCGCACCGGGACTCCGTTCTGGCAAGACGAGAGTTACGACAGACTGGTTCGCGATGAGCGAGAGTTCCAGCGCATCGCGCGTTATATCGAGATGAATCCAGTATTCTCAGGAATGGCGAGCCGTCCGGATGAGTTCCCCTGGTCCAGCGCCACCCCGATTGGTTGAAGGCCGATTCGGCGACTCGGCCGCCCGTTGCCAACTTCGTTGGCCAACCCGCCCCACAGGCCAACTCTTACCCGACCACTCTCGTATCCACCGTCAACACCCGTGCTGCCTCATATGCCGCAATGGCAGGTTCCTGCTGCAGGATGTAGCCGAGCTCGTCGACGCCTTCGAGCATGCAGTGCTTCGAGAATTCGTCGACGGGAAATTTGACGCTAGAGCCATCGGGAAGCGTAAGCGTCTGAGCGGCCAGGTCGACCGTGACGGTGGCCGCGGGGTCCTTCTCAATGGCGGCGAATAGCTGCTTGTGCGCGTCAGGGGACACGACGATAGGCAGCAGCGAGTTCTTGAGCGAATTGCCGCGGAAGATATCGGCATATGAGGTGCTGATCACGGCGCGGAATCCGTACTGCGTTAAAGCCCATGGCGCGTGCTCGCGGGAACTACCGCATCCGAAGTTATCGCCAGCAAGCAGAACCTGCGCCGCCCGGCCTTCCGGCTGGTTGAGGATGAAGTCCGGCTTGGGATTTCCTTCGGCATCGTAGCGCCAGTCGCAAAAAAGGTTCTGATCGAGGCCGGCCTTCGAAACCGTCTTCAGGAATCGCGCGGGAATGATCTGGTCCGTATCGATGTTATCGATGGGCAGCGGCGCGAGGCGGCTGGTAAATTTGGTGAACTTTTCCATGCTTCGGTTCCTAACTGTTCAATGTCCGAACGTCCGTGACAACGCCTGTCAGCGCACTCGCGGCCGCAGTTAGCGGGCTGGCGAGGAAAGTACGGCCGCCCTTACCCTGGCGCCCTTCGAAGTTGCGATTGCTGGTGGAGACGCTGTATTGCCCGGGGGCGAGCTGGTCACCGTTCATGGCGATACACATGGAACAGCCCGCTTCGCGCCATTCCGCTCCAGCGTCTGTAAAGACACGATCGAGACCTTCGGCCTGAGCCTGTTCTTTCACTTGCTGTGAACCCGGGACAACCATTACGCGGACTTTCGGATTTACTTTGCGCCCTTTAAGGATCTCCGCGGCGGCACGCAGATCGGAGATGCGAGAGTTGGTGCAACTGCCAATAAAGACTACGTTGACGGGATGACCGAGCAATGGCTTGCCCGATGGGAGATCCATGTAGCGCAGTGCCTTAGCCAGGGTCTCGCGCTCCAGGGGATCACCGATTTTAGACGGATCCGGTACCGGCGCGGTAATCGGAATGCCCATGCCCGGGTTGGTGCCAAAGGTGATCATCGGCTCAAGCGCGTTGGCATCGATATAGATGCTTTTGTCATATGTAGCGCCATCGTCGGTCGGCAATTTGCGCCATAGACTCAGGGCACGATCCCATTCGTTGCCGTTGGGAGCGGCGGGCCGGCCAGCCACATAGTTGTACGTCGTGTCATCGGGTGCAACGAGGCCTGCGCGCGCACCGCCTTCGATGGACATGTTGCATACGGTCATACGCTCTTCCATCGAGAGCGAGCGAATAGTGGAACCTCGGTATTCGAAGACGCAGCCCGTTCCGCCGCCGATGCCGATACGAGAGATGAGATTCAGGATAATGTCTTTCGCGCCGACACCTTTCTTCAATGTGCCCTCGACGCGAACCTCGAATGTTTTGGAGGGGTTTTGCAGCAGGCACTGCGTGGCAAGCACGTGCTCCACTTGACTGGTGCCGATACCAAACGCAAGCGCGCCGAAAGCGCCGTGAGTCGCGGTGTGGCTGTCTCCGCAGACTACCGTCATGCCCGGCTGTGTGAGGCCCTGTTCGGGTCCGATCACGTGAACGATGCCTTGCTTACTGCTTCGCGGACCGAAGAATGGGATGCCGAAATCACGGCAGTTCTTCTCGAACTGAAGTAGTTGCGTCTCGGCGATCTTGTCAATGATCGGCAGCGTGCGGTCATAGGTCGGGATGCTGTGATCACACGTTCCGAGGGTCAGATCGGGACGGCGTGCCTTTAAGCCGCGCTCGCGCAAACCGGCAAACGCCTGAGGCGAAGTCACCTCATGCACTAAGTGCAAATCGATGTAAATCAGCGTTGGCGCGCCCTCGCGTTGAGCAACGATGTGGCTGTCCCAAACTTTCTCGATGATGGTGCGCGGTTTAGACGCCGCGCCGTTCACTTGTCCCATATACTTCCGTTCTTCCTTCGAGTTCACGCCTTTCGAGTTTCAGGCCGTGACCGGCCGGACCAAAGTGGCGCAGATCGCATCTCCCACTTCGGCTGTTGTCGCGGGCGCGCCGGCAGGCTTCAGGTCAGCCGTTACGCGTCCGCTGTTTAAGACTTCTTCCATGGCGCGATTTACCGCATTAGCTTCTTCCATCAGGCCGAAACTGTATTCCAGCATTGCTGCAACCGAACCGATTGCTCCGAGCGGATTGGCTTTGTTCTGGCCCGCGATGTCCGGCGCCGAACCGTGCACCGGTTCGTACAAACCTACCCAAGCGCCCGACGGCCTCTGGCTTCCAATCGAAGCAGATGGAAGCATGCCGATGGAGCCTGCGAGCACCGCTCCCTCGTCGCTCAGAATGTCGCCGAAGAGATTCTCCGTAAGCACTACATCGAAGCGCTTCGGGTTCAGGACAAGCTGCATCGCGCAGTTGTCAACTAATAGATGATCGAGGGTGACATCCGGATACTCCCGAGCCACCTCTGTCACCACCCGGCGCCAGAGTTGCGAATTTTCGAGAACGTTCGATTTGTCTACGCTGGTCACTTTCTTCCGGCGTTTGCGGGCAAGCTGGAAGGCCATGTGGGTCACGCGCTCAATTTCAGGCCGGGTGTAGACCATGCTGTTAACGGCACGCTCTTCAGCTCCGGAGCCGCTGATGCCGCGGGGCGTTCCATAGTACAAGCCGCCCGTCAGCTCACGGACGATGATCATGTCGACGCCGTCGGCAAGGTGGTTCTTCAAGGGCGATGAATCGAGTAGCGCCTTATACGACCGTACGGGCCTGAGGTTGGCATATACTTCGAGGGTCTTTCGTATCCCGAGCAGTCCTCGTTCGGGCCGCTTGTCCGGCGGCGCATTATCGAACTCCGGCAAGCCGACAGCGCCCATCAGCGTGGCATCCGCATGGAGTGCAAGCTCGCGGGTTTCGTCTGGGAACGGGTTGCCGGTCTTGTGGATGGCAATGCCTCCAAGCAGGCCTTCGTTCAAAGAAAGCTCATGCCCGTAAAGGCCGGCGATATGCTTCAGAACTTTGACGGCTTCGGTCGTCACTTCGATCCCGATTCCGTCACCGGGTAATGTGAGGACGTTCAGTTTCATCGCTCGCTAGACGCTGGCTGTTTGCGCACTGCGGAGGACTTCGCGTACCAGGGCA
>JAFARV010000738.1 GCA_019245255.1 Acidobacteriaceae bacterium
CTGCGCAGCAGGGCGGCAGAGGGGAGCAACGGCCGCGTGATTCAGATACGTACACTGCTGTGTAACGGGGAACTCGTTCTGGTACTTGAGATGGAGCGCTTCATCCAAATTCGCCAGAGAAGTGGCGACTTCCTGGTAACCCATTCCTCCGAGCATACGTTAACGTTTATGAATCTCCTGCGGGCTGGGCGTGAGCACGTTCCGAGACTTGTTTTGGCTCTATACTAAAGACAGACGAAACCGGTTCGTGCTTGCGCCTCTGTCCGACGTCCGTTCGTCGTTTTAAGGAGTCTATATGCGGCGTCCGTCCTACCTGAAGTGCTCTACGAGCATAGTCCTGGCATTTGTACTTGCAGCGCCAGTGTCTTTGGTTGCTCGTGACAACAAGAAAGCCGACCCGGACGCCATTGGCGACCGGAACGTCAGCGGAAAGCTGAACTGGTATTCCCTCGAGAAAGAGATTGCGCTGGGCAAAGGCCTTGCGCAACAAGTTGAGCGACAGTCAAAGATTATCAACGATCCTGTGGTTGCCGAGTACGTAAACCGGATCGGGCAGAACCTGGTGCGGAACTCCGACGCCAAAGTTCCGTTCACCATTAAGGTGATCGAGGACCCGACCGTGAATGCATTTGCATTGCCGGGGGGCTTTTTCTTTGTCGATTCAGGCCTGATCCTCAAGGCCGATACAGAGGCGGAGCTTGCCGGCGTAATGGCCCATGAGATTGCGCACGTCGCGGCGCGCCATGGGACGCGGCAGGCGACACGCGGCGAACTCGCTCAGCTCTCGATGATTCCGCTGTACATCATGGGCGGACCGGTAGCGTACGGGCTATATGAGGCCTCTGGTTTGCTGGTCCCGATCACGTTCCTGAAGTTCTCCCGCGGGTTTGAAGCGGAGGCGGATTACCTGGGCGTCCAGTACATGTACAAGACCGGCTACGACCCCGAGGCGTTCGTAGACTTCTTTGAAAAGATTCAGACCCTCGAAAAACGCAAGCCGGGCACGATGGCAAAGGTCTTTTCGACCCATCCTCCCACTGACGATCGCATTCAGAAGGCACAGGCCGAGATTGCCAAGGTCTTGAAGGCGAAACCGGAATACGTCGTCACGACGTCGGAGTTCGATCAGGTAAAGTCGCGACTCGCGATGCTTGAAAACCAACATCGCCCGGACAAAACCAGCGAAGATCCCAATAAGCCGACGCTGCGCAAGAACCCGAACTCCAATACTCCGATCGAGGACGAAACGGATCCGTCCAAGAAGTCTAAAGGTGATGATGAGGATCGTCCGAAGCTGAAGAGACGGCCCTCGGACACCGACACGGATTCGAGCGCAGGTCCGAGTTTCCGCTAATTTCCGGGAAGGCGGTCAGGGGACTGCACGTTCCCTGACCGAAGACTACAGAAGCTTCTAGCCTACTGCTGAATGCCGGTACTGCGACAGGATCTCATTCATTTGATCCTTGAGGCGGAGTTTCAGCTTTTTCAATCGCTGTTCCTCTAGTTCATCGGCCTCAGTGACATGAGGCTTTGCTTCGATATCTTCGATCTGCTTTTTAAATTGCGCATGCTGCTCGACGAGAGCACGAAACTGCTCGTTCGTCTGTAGCAGATGCGCTTTCAGATCTTCGTCTTGCGTGTAGTTCTCCATGTGAGTGGTTCTCCTTTTCGGGTGACCACGCCGAGTCTGGTTCGAGTTTTGAGAAAAGAATCTGGCCCGGTGGGGTTGAGTGCATTCGGTTTCACTCCGGCCAGTCGCCAGGGGCTGCCCGTAAACAGAAGTTAGCATTATTTCATGTGCATGACAATAGCCGCTTCACATGGGTGAGAGTAATAGTTCGCCCTATGTCCCGCGACAGTAAAGCCTAAGCTTGCATAGAGTTGGCGCGCTGCGAGGTTGGATTCCCGCACCTCCAGAAAGTACGTCGCCGGAGTCTCCAGTTCGTTCTTGAGCAATGCTTTTGCGATTCCCAGACCTCGGTAGACCACACGCACTGCAATGTTCAGGATCTCGCGCTCGGCGGGCATTCCATCGCTCGATGGAGAGACTTCACGCGACGAGAGGAAACCGGCGATCTGGCCGTCGACTTCGGCGACCGTGCACCGGTAGCGAAGGATATCATCGACGCTCCAGTTCGGGGAGGCGAAACACTCGCGTTCGATCTCGAGCAAAACAGGGCCGTCGGCCGCAGTGGCCTCCCGCAACACCGGGTTCATTGCGTCTCGATCGTCAACACTCGGCCGGCAGCATGAAACTGGTCGTCGGGCTGTGCGGCGTATGAGACGGAAACGCGGCGAGCAGGCTGTTTGGCTCCGCAGGCCAATCCGGCCGCTTCCGGGTTGTCGAGGAGCAACGTGGTGGTCTTGCCGGTCTTGTCACGGATCGAGACCCGTTCAGGGTCTTTTCCACACTCGATCGAGATGATTGTGCCCTTGAGGGAGCGCTTCGGCACAACATCTTGCCAGGGGACGACGTCGCAAGGGTTCCTGCCTGCCTCGGTATCCAGCTGCGAATTGGCTTTGGCCTCGGCGGCGTGGATCCGGGCAAGCTCGGCGTCCTGAGCACGCTGATCTGCTTCGTGGACTTCGTCCCGTTCGTGCCGACGCTCGGCTTTAGCGGCGTCGAGCCGCTGCTGTTCGCGCGCCAGCCGCGTCTCGTGAATCCGGTCTCGCTCTTGCGGCGTGGGAGCCGAATCCTCAGCCTTCAACCAGCTTGTTTGGGCAGACAAGGCATGGCCGTCGGTGAGCTGCAATTCCGCGAGCTCAATCCAGTAGCGAGTCTGACGAGGCTCGATTTGGGTCGCCTTCTTGAGCAGCATCTCCTTGTCGAGTGGAGTTGCAGCGAGTTGCGCCTGCTCGTATATCGGCTGCGCCCAAAGCGGAGCGAGCGAAATAGCCCGCTTAAGGAGGGGCTGTGCCTCTTGCGGCGATTTGGACTTTGCGACAACCACGTACACCGGTGCGGACTTACTGCCGGAGCGGATGGCGTCCTCGAGCGAAGCAAGCGGGTCTTCTTTCCGTTGTGCAGCTAGTCCGGCAAGCCCCTCGTAACCAATTGGCATGGCGGTACCCTCCTCCGTCAGTGCTGCCTTATAGGCTGCTTCCGGCGAAGTGCCCGGACTGGCGAGAAAGGCTTCGACCAGAGCCGTTTCCACGGTGTGCTCGCCAAAGTCCCGCTTCGGATCTAGAGGGCGGCCGGAGACGGGCACGGATTGCCAGTTTCCAGCAGCCAGGTTCGCTGCTGCCTCCTTTTCGAGTGCGTCCGGATCACGGTTGAAGGCGTTGCGCTCGGCGACGCGGACGCTGCTACCGTCCTTGAGGGAGGTCACGAAAATATGGAAACTGGCCCCGTATTCGAACTTAGTGGCGAATAGCTGCATGCGAGCCCAGGCGAGGTCCGGGTGGGCGACGGGGCCACCCCAGGTGACGTGACTGCCGTGAGCTTCTAGTGAGCCCAACAACTGGGCGAGGCCGGATTCGGCATCGGGGGGGATCCTCGGGGTGTTTGCATCCAGCAGCAGACGTGCGACCTGGGCCAGCGGCAGGGAGCTGCCCGGCTTCAGGATGATCAGGTATTGGCCGAACTGGGGAACAAACCGATCCGGCTCGGTGGTGCAGTCCGGCAGGATTTGCGAGCATTTCCGAACGAACTCCGCTGGGTTCGTTTTTTCATCTTTGGTCAAGATGATTCGGAATGGCCAGCGGCTGGGCAGGTCCTTGGACTCGAGAAGGCCTCCCAATACCCACCTAAGTTGCTCTAGCTGTGTGAGATATTCCCGAGCGGCACCCGTGTCACCGTCGGCATCGACATAGAACGGGCCGATGTTGAGCTCGGTCCACCGGCCGCGGTTCAGAAGGGGCAGTGCGAAGAGAACGGTTGAAAAAACGAAGCCAAGCGACAGAGGTCTGCGCACGCGGTGCAAAGGCTCTTCCGCCCGCTAGTTTACCGCGAGCATAGAGGGCCCTAAATTGGCAAACGGGCCCCTGGGTACGGGCCGGTCATGATTTCGCCTCTGCCGCGCGCTTTCGAGCGGCTTCTTGAGGGTCGGTTATGATGTCGATCCACTTCGGGTTAGGCGAGGCCTCGGCGTCGTAGTTGTCGTGCCAGTTCCACCACTTGTAGGGCGGGGTCTGGGGGTAACCTTCTGGCGAGTCCTCCCAAGTCTCCTGACGGCCGAGCGGAGTGAGATCGAGGTAACTCCAGGTGGTCCCCATTGCCTCGTCGCCGCGGTTATTAATGAAGTACGTGCGGAAGATCTTATCGTGGTCGTCGCGGATGAATACATTGTGGCCGTGCCACTCGTCCACGCCGAAATCTTTGTCGAAGCTGTCGGTGATGGTGTACCACGGCATCTTCCAACCCATTCGTGCCTTCAGCCGCTCGATGTCCTTCTGTGGCGCGGGCGAGGCGTACGCGAGAGTGGTGTCGCGGGCGTTCAGATGGGCCAGGTGGGCGACCTGATCGGCGCCAAAGGAGCAGCCGCGGCAGGCGTGCTCGGGCCAACCGAACACGCCGGGCTCGAAGAAAGCGCGATAGAGAATTAATTGCCGGCGACCCTCGAACAGATCGAGCAGGCTAACCTTGCCGTGCGGCCCCTCGAACTCGTATTTCTTCTCCACGGCCATCCACGGCATCCGCCGGCGTTCGGCGGCCAGTGCGTCACGGGAGCGGGTCAAGGCCTTCTCCTTCACCAGGAGCTGCTGGCGCGCAGCCTCCCACTCCTGCTGCGATACGATCGGGGGCGTCTTCTTTGGAAGATCCCGTTGCAACTGCTCCATCTCTCTCTCCTTGCTTATTGGCATTTCATTTCTCCTATGTTTTCGCGGCGCGCATCCGCGTCCTTGCGCGGATAAATCTTCTGAACCAGCCGATGCACACCGCCAGAATTCCGCTGCTGGATCCGGCTCCGGCGACCATTACTGCTGCGTTTGCGATGCATGCTGGGCACATATGTCCTTCCTCTGAGCTGTGCGCGGGCCACACGTGTCTTAGCCGGCGCGCTTAAATGGTTAGCCCGCTTTCGGGCGCTTCTTCGTTCGTGCCGCGGCGGTGTGAGCGCCGGTAGCTTTTGCTTCAGCGTCTTCTTTGATGCGCAACAGGTGGCTCGACCATAACTCTTCGAAGCGGCCCACCCAGCGCTCATAAATTTGCCGGATCGGCACGATGTTCAAAGAGTTGATACGTTGCCGGCTTTCTTCACGCGTCTGAATCAGTTTGGCTCCGCGGAGCACGTCAATGTGTTTCATGACTCCGAACCGGCTGAGGTGCGGAAAAGCTTCCACGATCTGAGTCGTTGTCCGTGGGCCCTGCCGCAAGAGGTCGAGAATCGCCCGTCTGGTGGCATCAGACAAGGCTTTCCACACCCCATCGAGTTCGTCGTCCGGCACCTCTAGCTCCCTGGCCCAGCGGCCACTGCGGAGCAATCCTCGGCGACTTTGTCCAGCATGTATTTCCAGCCGGTACTCACACCCTTTTTGTGATCCGAATCGATGAAGCCGATAGCGCGGTGCCGGAATTCCACATGGGTTCCGCCCGGACGCTGTTCGAGCTTTACTTCGATATGGTTGAGTGCCGGGTAGGACATAAACAGAGGTCCGCTCAGCTCCAAGAGCACAGGCGGCTTGATTACTTGCACGTGCCCCCAAAGATGGCCGATACCATTGCCGCGATCGCGGAACCACCGGCCACCCGGCCATTGCTCCATAGTCATCTGCAACGATTCACCCTGCGGGTTGGAAAAACCTTCACCGAGCCGGTGCAGCACACTGCGAAATACGCTACCTATATCCGCTTGAATATCGATGTGCTGAGTTGTATCGAGGGTTAGATCTTCAAATGTCACGCGTCAATCCTCCTACGTGACTAAATAGTA
>JAFARV010000506.1 GCA_019245255.1 Acidobacteriaceae bacterium
AGGCCAGGATGAAGACGCGGATCGGAGTCGATACCGGTGGAACATTCACCGATTTTGTACTGTTCGATGCGAGCGGTCTTCGCGTTCACAAAGTGCGCTCGACACCCGACGAGCCTTCCCGAGCTATCCTGACCGGCATCGCAGAGCTATTAACTGAGTCCGCAGACGAAGTCATTCACGGCTCGACGGTCGCGACGAACGCACTGCTCGAACGTAAGGGGGCTCGCGTCGCTTTCCTGACAACGGCTGGTTTCGAGCACGTTCTCCACATCGGACGTCAGACGCGGCCCGAACTCTACCGGCTGGTTGGAACACCTCGGCGGCACCTGATCGACGACGATCTTGTGTTTGGCGTTCGAGAGCGTACGGGTGCGTACGGCGAAGTCGTCGAAGCGCTTTCGCAAGAAGAGATACAGCGCATTGTTGAGGCGATTTCGCGTGTGGAACCGGATGCCGTCGCAATTTGCCTTCTCCATTCCTATGCCTATCCGGAACATGAACAACGGCTCTCTCAAGAACTGAGAGGCGCCGGGTTCGCTGTATCTGCTTCGCACGAGATACTTCCGGAATATCGAGAATTTGAGCGTGCGAGTACGACGGCGGTTAATGCCTATGTAACGCCCGTGATGGCCGGATATTTGACGACTCTCGAGCGCAGTCTCGAAAGCGATGCGCTCCGGATTTCACAATCAGCAGGCGGGTTCATATCCGTTGACGAAGCGAGACGAGAGGCGGTCCGGACTGTACTCTCCGGGCCGGCGGGAGGTGCTGCGGGAGCGCTTGCTGTTGCTGAGGCGTCCGGCTTTCCTCGCGTGATCGCGTTCGACATGGGCGGGACATCGACGGACGTGAGTTTGCTCGATGGTGCTTTGCCGATGAGCAACGAATCGGTTGTCGGTGATTTTCCGATCCGGCTCCCCTCGTTAGACATTCACACGGTTGGAGCGGGCGGCGGATCGATTGCTTTCGTAGACTCTGGCGGAGCGCTGCGAGTGGGACCCCGCAGTGCTGGAGCCGATCCGGGACCGGCTTGCTACGGTACCGGCGACGAACTCACGGTGACCGATGCAAACCTGTTGCTGGGGCGTCTGGATCCCGAGTTCTTTCTGGGGGGCCGCATGAAGCTCGATGTGGAGCGGCCTCAGCGATTGGCCGAGCAGCTCGCGGCGAGATTGAACCTCAACGTGCCGGAACTTGCCGAGGGCATTGTCCGCATTGCAAACTCGAACATCGAACGCGCGCTGCGGGTGGTCTCTGTCCAGCGCGGGCACGATCCCAGAGACTTCGCGCTGCTCGCCTTTGGAGGTGCAGGCGGAATGCACGGGTGCGACGTGGCTGCGGCACTCGAGATCAAAACGGTGCTTGTTCCGGAGCATGCGGGAATTCTGTCTGCTTTAGGTATGCTGCTTTCTGATCAGACCAAGCAGTATTCGAAAGCGCTGCTGCGCCAAGCGGATCTGATGTGCCGGCAAGAGCTCGAAAGCGTCTTTGATCCGATTGAGAAGACCGCGCGCGCTGAGTTGCACGAGGCCGGATTCGATGAAGCATCAATCCACGTGGAGCGCTCTCTCGATCTTCGTTATTTAGGACAGTCTTACGAGATTACGGTGCCATTTACGGTCGAGTATCGCGCCGCTTTCGATCGAATCCATGAAAAGCTCTATGGGTATCACGACAGGGAGCGGATCGTCGAGATTGTGAACGTGCGTGTGAAGGCGATCGGTGTCACGGAAAAACCGGCTCTGCCACGTTATCCGCTGATCCAGGCGCAGACAGCAGTTCCCGGTAAGACTTCCCGCTGCATTTTCGATGGCGTGGTGCGGCCCACTCCATTATTTGCGCGTGCGTCGATGAGTCCCGGATTTTATGGCACCGGGCCCGCGATAATCGCTGGGTCTCAGGCAACGACGGTAGTGCCGCCCGGCTGGCAATTCAAGCTGGATGAGATCGGCACTCTCGTGCTCACGCATGCGGTGGATGCCGCGCAGGGAGGAACAGCGTGAATCCAATCGAGTTTGAGATTTTCAAAAACCTGTTCGTCTCCATTGCCGAGGAGATGGGCGAAGCGTTGAAGCGCACCAGTTTCTCGCCCAACATCAAGGAACGCCTTGATTACTCGTGTGCGATTTACGATGCGCAGGCGCAGACGATAGCGCAGGGCGACCACATGCCGGTGCATCTTGGGGCCATGCCGCTCTCGGTTCGTGCAGCGATTGCTCGCGGCGATATGGAGCCGGGTGACGTGATTGCCCTGAACGATCCGTTTCGCGGAGGCACCCATCTTCCCGACATCACTCTGGTATCGCCCGTGTTCGTGGGCGATTCGGAGCGGCCGTCCTTTTATGTGGCTAACCGTGCGCACCACTCCGATGTAGGAGGAATGACACCCGGATCTATGCCTCTCGCAAGCGAGGTGTTTCAGGAGGGATTGATCATTCCGCCCGTACAGCTGGTCCGGCGCGGAGAAATGGACAGCGATATTGCATCTCTGATTTACGCGAATGTGCGCACACCAGGGGAACGAGAGGGCGATTTGACGGCCCAGATCGCATCCAACCGTGTTGGCGAGAAGCGGTTGAGGCACATCGTAGATCACTATGGAATCGCAACCGTGAGCCAGTATGCTGCGGCGGTGCAGGATTACTCGGAGCGTGTCATGCGCAGCATGATTGCTTCGATTCCTGACGGCGAGTACGTTTTCGAAGATTCGCTCGATGATGATGGTTTCAACAAAGCCCGCGTGCACATACGCGTGTCCGTTCGCATCGCCGGTGATGAAGCGATAGTTGATTTCACCGGTTCCGACCGGCAAACTACCGGAGGAATAAACGCTAATTTTGCCATTACTATGTCGGCAACACTCTATGTGTTTCGCTGCCTGATTCAGGATGACGTTCTCTACAACGACGGTATTGCGCGACCGATCAAAGTGACTGCGCTGCCTGGAACGGTGGTGAACGCGCTTCATCCTGCCGCGGTCGCAGGTGGAAATGTAGAAACATCACAGCGCATTACTGACGTGGTGCTCGGGGCATTATCCGGACCCCTGCGCAACCTGATTCCGGCGGCAAGTCAGGGCACTATGAATAACATCACGCTGGGCGGAGTGGATAGCCGGACAGGTCAGGCGTTCGCTTATTACGAAACCATCGGCGGCGGCATGGGCGCGGGTGCAGGTGCTAGTGGCCTGAGTGGGGTCCATACTCATATGAGCAACTCGCGCAACACTCCGGTCGAAGCGATTGAGCGCTATCTGCCGGTTCGCATTCGCCAATATCATCTGCGTAGAGGAAGCGGCGGCGCGGGAAAATTTGCGGGCGGCGATGGGATTGTGCGTGAATACGAAATGCTCGATCGGGTTTCAGTAACGATACTAAGCGATCGCCGCGAGCGCCCGCCATACGGAGCGGCCGGAGGTCAGCCGGGTGAAGTCGGCCGGAACACGCTGATCCGCGCCAATGGAATCGAAGAGAAGCTTCCGTCAAAGGTGCGCCTTATCCTGAACGCGGGCGATCGGCTTCGAATCGAATCTCCGGGCGGGGGCGGTTTTGGAGAGTGAGCGCAAGCGGGCCGCGCTGGTTACCGCTTTTGCCTGGTTCACCGAAGCCCCGGGCGCGTCAAAACGGGCGTTGCTCGCAGCATCGCTCGGCTGGATGCTCGATTCCTTCGACGTGATGCTGTACTCGATGGTGCTGCCGGCATTGATGAAAGATCTTGCGCTGACGAAAGCCACTGCCGGAGTGCTTGGTTCAGCCACTCTGGTTGCCGCAGCGGTGGGCGGACTCGTCTTTGGAATTGTCGCCGATCGACATGGAAGAGTCATCGCGCTGCGATGGAGCGTGATTCTTTACGCGGTATTTACGGGCGCGTGCGGCCTCGCTCAAAACGTCTTCCAACTGCTGACGTTCCGCGTGTTGCTTGGCTTCGGCATGGGTGGTGAATGGGCGAGCGGAGCGGCTCTTGTCTCAGAAACATGGCCGGCACAGCATCGAGGCAAGGCGCTTGGCTTGATGCAAAGTTCTTGGGCCGTCGGGTATGCTCTCGCTGCGCTCACAGCAGCAGTGATTATGCCGGTGGGCGGTTGGCGCTCCGTCTTCTTCGTTGGATTGATCCCCGCGTTTATCACGCTCTGGATGCGCAGACACGTGAGTGAGCCGGAACTTTGGGCTCGCGCCGGCGGTGAACAGCGAGGGTCGCTGAGGAGCTTCTCGGAGCTCTTCCGAAGACCTCTTCTCACGCTAACGGTTGTGATCACGCTGATGAATGCATGCACCCTCTTTGCCTGGTGGGGATTCAATTTGTGGGTGCCGAGTTATTTGTCCTTGCCTGCGGCACAGGGAGGCCTCGGATTGCCTTCTCGTGCAATGACAATCCTGGTGGTCGTCATGCAGATCGGAATGTGGTTGGGATACGTGACATTCGGAGTTCTCAGCGACATTGCTGGACGCAAACCAACATACATCTCTTATCTGATCGCCGCTGCCGCTGCGCTCGCCGCATACAGCCTCACGCGATCGCAGATGGTTCTGCTTGTCCTCGGGCCTGTGGTCGCGTTTTTCGCGACCGGGCACTTCACCGGCCTCGGTACCGTTACCGCTGAAATCTATGCAACGCGCATCCGCGCGACGGCTCAGGGTTTCATTTACAACCTGGGCCGGATCGCAAGTGCAGTCGCGCCGTTCCTGGTTGGATCGTGGGCCGAGACACATCGCTTTGGCGCTGCCTTTCGGCTGATTGCGTGCTTCTTCGCCCTTGCCGCCGCGCTTTGGATCTGGATCCCGGAGACCAAGCCGCAGCTATCTATTGAGCCAGCCGAAAGCTGAAACTTAGCGCGTCCCGGAAAGTAAGCCGCCACTTACGTCGATCATATTGTTCGCCTCTTGACTGAAATATAGCCTACAGTAAGTGCCGCCATCTTTGCTGAGAAGCTGAAGGTACGAATCGTTCCCCGGCCTGTCTTAGAACCTTTCTGGCCCACTTGAGTAAGCGTTTGCGGAAATCTATTTACCTTTTGCGTTTAAGGACGCATACTGTAAAGCAAACTTGCGTGCGCCGTTGCTATCTATCGCACGTGAAGGGGGTTCCATGTCTCGAATCTTCGTTGGCCGTGTGTTCGCTGCGGCCTGCATCGCCACGCTTTTTATCCTTTCCCAAATTAGCCTCGTGGCACAAACCGTGGACATTGCGGAGGTCAGTGGTACCGTTACCGATCCGAGCGGCGCGGCTGTGGCAAGCGCTCAGGTCACCATGACTGAGACCGATAAAGACCTGCAGCACACCGTACTGACGGATGCCCGCGGGGAATACGTGCTCCCTAATCTTCCCGTCGGTCCGTACCGTTTGGAGGTGAAAGCCAGCGGCTTTAAAGACTACGTGCAAACCGGCATTGTTCTTGTCGTGAATAACAACCCCGAAATCAATGTGCGCATGGAGATCGGGTCCATCTCCGAAAAGGTAGAGGTCCAAGCCACCGCGAGTATGGTCGAGACAAAGGAAACGTCGGTTGCGTCGGTGATCGACCAGCAACGAATCGTGGAACTCCCGCTCGATAACCGTCAGGCTACGCAACTCATCATTACGCTCGGCGGGGCCGTTTACGCTGACAGCGGCGATACCGGCAGTAAGACTTTCTGGAACGCAACCAGGATCGCAGTGGCAGGCGGCCAAGGCAACGGCACGGCGTATCTTTTGGATGGAGCCGACGCCACTGACGCGATGTCGAACGTAAACATGCCGTTCCCGTTCCCTGATGCGCTTTCAGAATTCAGTATCGAGACCAGCTCGGTCTCGGCACGCTTTGGCCAGCATCCCGGCGCTACTGTTAACGTGGTCACGAAGTCGGGATCAAATGACTTTCATGGAGATCTGTTCGAGTTCATTAGAAACGGCGATCTCAATGCCCGCAATTTTTTCTCGACTACCGGCCCCGATACGCTGAAGCGGAATCAGTTCGGCGGAGTTGCCGGCGGCAAAATCATTCGTGACAAACTGTTTTACTTCGGTGGGTACCAGGGAACGCGTAACCGGTCCAACCCGCCCCAGTCGGTCACGCATATCGCCACCGCCGCGATGCTGGCAGGCGATTTCAGGACCATCGCGTCTGCGGCCTGCGGCAAGGCCGTACAACTGGTGAATCCCGTCACTAAGACGCCCTTCACCGGGAACCAGATTCCTGTATCGCTTCTTAATCCCGTTGCCGTGGCGCTTACCAAGTATCTCCCAGTAAGTTCGGCGAATGGTTGCGGGACGGTTACCTATGGCATCCCGCAGACCGGCGATGAAGACGACTACATTGGACGCGTTGACTATGTTATTAACTCGAAGCATACGTTGTTCGCAAGATACTTCGCCGATGACTTTCGAAATCCGGCGTTCTTTGACGGCAAGGATCTGCTAACCACCACCTCGCCCGGCAATCTGGAATTGGCGCAGGAGGCAACCATCGGCGACACCTATACGTTTGGACCCGCAACAGTGAATTCTTTCCACTTGGGTTTCAATCGTATCCGCGACAATCGCGGCCCGACGAACTTTCCTATTAACTGGACCGATCTGGGTTCGCAGATGTATAGCGCTGTTCCCAATTTCCTTCTGATCTCTAACATGACCGGCGGATTCACTACTTACTGCGGCACCTGTGCGCCGGGACACTTCAACATCAGCAGCTATCAAATCGCCGATGACCTGGACCTGGTTCGCGGGCGCCATCAGCTCGCCTTTGGATTTAATCTGGTAAGAATTCAGAACAACACCGTCTCCGGCTTCGACGAGAACGGCGCTCCAACGTTCAACGGTCAATTCACCGGTCTCGGCATCGCTGATTTCCTGCTCGGATACATGAGCGATTTTCAGCAAACCAACGCAACGCCTGATGACCTGCGCCAATGGGCATTCAGCGCTTACGCGCAAGACAGTTTCAAGGTCTCGAACCGGTTCACGATCAACTACGGCGTGCGCTGGGAACCTATCTTTGCTGATCCCGATAAGTATCATCGCGGGGATTCGTTCAATTACAGCGCGTTCTTAGCAGATAAAGTGAGCACCTTGCACCCCAGTGCGCCTCCCGGGCTGTTCTTCCCCGGAGATCCCGGGATTCCGCCCGCGAACTGGTACGGCCATTACAAAGACTTCGGCCCGCGTGTCGGGCTTGTCTGGAGTCCTCATGCGGATGGCCGGGACTCGCTGCGCGCCGGTGCGGCCATTCTATACGATCAGGCGGAAACGTGGTTTAATGAGCGCGAAACCACCAATCCACCTTTCGGCAATGATATCGATGTAGGTTCTACCGGAACACTTACGAATCCATGGGCAGCATACCCGGGCGGAAACCCCTTTCCACAACACGGGAATTTGTTCTTTCCGCTATTCGGCACTTACATTAATATGCCGCTCCATCCCGCTCCCACTTATGTCAGCCAGTGGAACGCCACTTATCAACGGCAGTTTGCAGGGAATTGGATGGCATCCGTCAGCTATCTCGGTAATGAGACCACCCACCTCTGGATCGCAGGCGAAACCGATCCTGCGGTGTTTCTAGGCACGGGCCCCTGCACGATTAACGGCGTGAGTTATAAAACGTGTTCCTCCACCAGCAACACCAACCAACGGCGCATGTTCTATCTGACAAACCCCGCGACAGGCAAGTATTATGCGAGCGTCGACACGGCTGATACCGGCGCTGTGGCCCACTACCAGGGGCTGATCTTTTCGGTCACCCACCAATTTAGCAAGAACTTCCAGATGAACGCTAATTTCACGGATTCTTACTGTCTTTCTGACTACGATTTCGGTGCAGCCCTTGCCGGTTCCACGAACTCGCAGCCTTTCAATCGTCACGCCGATTGGGGCCCATGTGTCTCCGATACGCGTTATAACTTCAATCTCACAGGAGTTGCTGTCAGTGGCTTCCATACCAGCCATTCGCTGCTCGATCACATCGTGAACAACTGGCAGCTCGCACCGATCTTCCAAGCCAGAAGCGGTCAGCCCCTCCTCGTCACTTCAGGCAAGGACAATTCGCTTACCGGGCTTGGGAACGACAGGCCAAACCTGGTTTCATCGAATGTATTTGCTGCTAACGCGGTCTGTTCGTCATCGGTGATTTGCGTACAATACCTGAATCCGGCGGCCTTCGCGCAGAACCCAACCGGAACCTTCGGCAATCTAGGCCGCAACGCCGTGCGCGGTCCAGGGTTCTTCAATATCGATGTCGCCCTGAGCCGAAATTTCAAAATGACAGAACGCCTCAGTTTGCAGGCGCGGGCCGAAGCCTTCAACATCATTAACCATACGAATTTCGTGGGCGCCTTTGCTCCTGCCGGTCAGCCCGCCGGTGTCACTTACGGCACCGCCAGCGTGAATCTTAGCGCCTCGAACTTCGGACAACTTACGGGCGCTTACGATCCGCGCATTCTGCAATTCGCCATGAAGCTGGTTTTCTAAAAAGCCCAAAGGCGCATTGCGCACCGCCCTGTGGGCTTCGAATGTCCGATCCCACAACTGAGACAGCAGTCTCCCTCATTCGAGACCGCTCCAACGGCTGTCTTTCTCAAATCAACCACTTACATCCGGCCCGAGAATTGCTGTTCCTGGAGCCATGTACTGGCTTATTCAAGACGTACAGTTCGGTTTTCGCGCCATCAGCAAAGACCGTTCGTTCTTCTTTACATCGGTTCTGGCGCTTGCACTCGGTATCGGCGCGACCACCGTGATTTTTAGCGTGATCGACAGCATACTCCTCAATCCCTTCCCTTACGTTGACAGCCAGCACATCTATGACATGGAGATCAAGGATCGCACGGCGACAGGGTCGGCCAGCCGGAACTGGTTCTCTGTTCCGGAATTCCTCGATGTACAGCAGCAAAACGGCATATTTGATCGCTCGATCGGAGTCTGGGAGCAATCCACGATGCTGGGCGATTCAAGTTCGCCGGAGTCGCTCGATACCGACCTGGTTACCGGCAACACGTTCCAGTTCCTCGGTGTGCCGCCACTGCTCGGTCGTGGCATTCAGCCGTCCGATGCCCAACCGGACGCACCGGCCGTTTTTGTTCTCAGCTACAAGGTGTGGGTGAAACGCTTTGGCCTCGACCCATCCATTCTGGGCAAGACCTTCCTTCTCAACAACACGCCAACAACGCTGGTCGGTATCATGCCGCCACGCTTCGCTTTCTGGGGCGGCGACATATGGATTCCTGCCGCTCTCGACCGGGCGCATCCGGGCAACAACCGCTTTGTCCTCTACGGACATCTGAAACCCGGGGTCAATCCGAAAGCTGCTCAGCGCGAGGCGTACGCCATGCTCAAGCGCGTTGCGCAAACCTACCCCGATCTGTATCCCCGAAACTTCACCGTTGCAATCGAATCTCTGGGCGAGCAGACGGTTGGGCAATTCAAGCCGACGCTCTATTTGCTCCTGGCGTCCGTGGGCATGATCCTTCTCATTGCATGTGCGAACCTAGCCAACCTGCTGCTGGCACAAGCGACAAAGCGGGAGAAGGAATTTGCTCTTCGCCGCGCTCTCGGCGCCAGCCGCTTGCGTGTCATTTCACAACTGTTCATAGAGAGCCTCCTGCTCGCCCTGACCGGCGCAATCGCCGGGTGTTTCCTTGCAGCGGCAGGGCTAAGAGCGCTGCTCGCCATGCTTCCCCAGTTCACTTTTCCCGATGAAGCTGTCGTTAGCTTGAATACCGAGGTGCTGCTGGCCGGCCTTGCCGTGGCGGTTGCGACTGCCTTTCTGTTTGGCTTGGCGCCGGGGCT
Organism: Acidobacteriaceae bacterium; assembly: GCA_019245255.1. Classification (GTDB taxonomy): domain Bacteria; phylum Acidobacteriota; class Terriglobia; order Bryobacterales; family Bryobacteraceae; genus Bog-105. Next base: position 9,760 of record JAFARV010000506.1, read on the forward strand.
AGTGGCCAGCGGCCAACAGTTTCAGGAATCCATCAAGACCGGCGGTCGCGGTAACACCGGCTT
>JAFARV010000787.1 GCA_019245255.1 Acidobacteriaceae bacterium
AGCGCGGTCCGAGCTTGTCAAACAGCTTTTCGACCGCTTCGCTCGTCAGAAGGTAGTTTGCCGCCTGTTGGCGGCGATGCGGATTGTCTTCCTTTGCGAGCGTGATCATCTTTTCGACGAGCGGCCGGGCGGCTTTTGCCTTGGGCACAGTCGTCGTGATGCGCTCATCCAAAATTGCGCTGGTGACAAGGCCGCGAAGAAGCGCCCGGCGAGCGCCGATGTCGCGTTTCAGCTTTACGCCGGCTTTGCGATGGCGCATCGGCTATTCCTCGGCTCCGGCGTAGTTGTCCTGACCGTAATCGCTGACGATGGGCTGGGGAGCACCGCCGACCAAGCGGCCCTGGGCATCGAATTTCATGCCAAACGAAAGTCCGAGCCCGGAGAGTATCTCCTTAATTTCATTGAGTGATTTGCGCCCGAAGTTTTTGGTGCGGAGCATCTCGGACTCCGATTTTTGCACCAGATCACCGATACTTTGAATGTTTGCGTTCTTCAGGCAGTTGTAGGAGCGAACGCTGAGTTCGAGCTCTTCGACCGAGCGGTTGAGCACTTCGTTCATCTGGTTGGCGGCGCGCTCTGCCGGTTCCTCGGCGATCTCCGGCGTCTCCTCGAAGTTGATGAAGATCGTCATGTGATCTTTGAGGAGCTTGGCGGCCTGGCCGATTGCGTCCTGGGGCGAGATGGCTCCATTGGTCCAGACTTCAATCGTCAGTTTGTCGTACTCAGTGTTCTGGCCGAGACGAGCGCCTTCGACGGAGTAGTTGACCTTGCGCACGGGGGAGTGAACGGAGTCGATCGGGATATAGCCGAGCGGCAGGTCTTCGTCGTAATTGCGGTCTGCGGAGACATAGCCCCGGCCGCTCTTGATGCGAACCTCGATGTTCAGCCGTCCGCCTTCGCCAACGGTGGCGATGTGCAGGTTGCGGTCGAGCACCTCGACATCCTGGTCGGTCTCGATATGGCTGCTCATGACTTCAGCCGGTCCTTCCACGTTGATTCGGGCAATATGCGTGCCTTCGCCCATCATCTTGAACGGAACCTGCTTGAGGTTCAGGATGATGTCGGTCGCGTCCTCGACCACGCCGGGGATGGGACTGAACTCGTGCGAAACCCCTTCAATGCGGACGCCGGTAATGGCAGCGCCTTCAATCGAGCTCAGGAGCACCCGCCGCAGTCCGTTACCGATGGTGGAACCGAATCCACGCTCGAAGGGTTGGGCGGCGAACTGGCCGAAACGCTCCGTGAGGCTCTCGGTATTGGCTACTAAACGCTTGGGCTTCTGGAATCCTTTAAACATATGTCTCTGCTTATCCTGTTCGTCGATTCTCGAGTGATTACTTCGAGTACAGCTCGACGATGAGCTGTTCATTCAATTGAATTTGCACCAGTTCGTCGCGCTTGGGCTGCTGGAGCACACGGGCGCGAAGAGCATCACGATCGACTTCGAGCCATGAGGGGCTCGGGGTGTGGGCAGTGGCATCACGCGCGCCGAGAATGGACGTGTTATTGCGGCTGCCTTCCCGGATTTCGATGACATCTCCGGGTTTGACCATGAATGATGGGATATTGACCTTCTTGCCGTTCACGTTGAGGTGACCGTGGCGGACCACCTGGCGGGCCTGGGCCCGGCTGGTAGCGAGGCCCATGCGATAGACAACATTGTCCAGGCGCTTTTCGAGCATCGCCAGCATCTGTTCGCCGGTGATGCCCTTTTGATTCACGGCCTTTTCATAAAGATTCCGGAACTGGCCCTCGAGGACGCGGTAGTAGCGGCGCGCCTTCTGCTTCTCGCGGAGCTGCAGGCCGTACCCAACTACCTTTGCTTTCTTATCCTTGCCGTGCTGGCCGGGGGCAAAATTGCGCTTTTCGATGGCGCATTTCTCGCTGTGGCAGCGTTCGCCCTTCAAAAACAGCTTCATGCCCTCGCGGCGGCAGAGCCGGCAAACAGGGCCACTATATCGTGCCAATCTGAATAACCTCCAAGATCACTACTTCTCAAGGTGCGGTTTACAGCCTGGCAAGGCCTTCGTCCCGCTTTTGTTTAGCTAATAGCTAACAGCTGTTAGCTGTTAGCTTTTGGCGGCCTACGAGGCCGCCGCAGGCCTAGGGCCTGCCCCACTACACGCGGCGGCGCTTCGGCGGCCGGCAGCCGTTGTGCGGAATCGGCGTAACGTCTTTAATTGTACGAACTTCGATGCCCGCGGTTGCGAGCGCGCGGATGGCGGATTCGCGTCCCGAGCCGGGACCGGCTACTCGTACTTCTACGGTGCGGACACCCGAATCCTTAGCTTTGTTCGCCGCCGTCAGCGATGCCTGCTGAGCGGCGAACGGCGTGCCCTTGCGGGAGCCTCGGAACCCGAGCGATCCCGAACTCGACCAGGCGAGGACATTACCGATCGAATCCGTGAAGGTGACGATTGTGTTGTTAAAGGAAGCCTGGATATGAACAGTCCCGTAGGGAACGTTCTTCTTTTCCTTCTTCTTAAAGCTCTTCTTTTTGGTTGTTTTAGCCGGTGCCTTCGCCATCTACAGTGAACTCCGAATCAGGTCTTCGAGGTCGCCTTCTTCTTGTTGGCGACGGTGCCCTTGCGGGGGCCCTTCCGAGTGCGCGCGTTGGTATGAGTCCTTTGGCCACGCGCGGGCAGGCCGCGACGGTGCCGTAAACCGCGGTACGAACCCATTTCCATAAGGCGCTTGATGTTCATCGAGACTTCTTTGCGCAGGTCGCCTTCGATTGCGCCTTCGCTTTCGATGAGATTGCGAAGATGGTTGACCTCTTCTTCAGAGAGATCGCCGATCTTCTTTTCCGGGTCCACCTGCGCCCGGTGCAGCAGGGACAGAGCCCGCGTCCGTCCGATGCCGTAAATGTAGGTCAGCCCGATGGCTGCCCGCTTCCTTGCTGGTAAGTCAACGCCTGCAATACGCGCCATAGCTATTTCCTCGTCTTAACCCTGCCGCTGCTTGTGCTTCGGGTTGGTGCAGATGATGCGCACCACCCCATGGCGATGGATCACCTTGCACTTGTCACACAGTTTTTTGACGGAAGCCCGTACCTTCATATACCCTTTTCGTTCAACCCGCTTTACGGACGCGACAGCACCCATGGCCCGTTTTCGGTGACAGCCACCATGTGCTCAAAATGGGCCGAATACGATCCATCGGTCGCGACGGCGGTCCACTTATCCGACAGAACCTGGGTATCGGGCTTACCCGCATTCACCATCGGCTCAATCGCCAGCACCATGCCAGGCTTCAGGCGCGGATTCTCACTGCGCCGGTCCACATAGTTCGGAATCTGCGGCTCCTCATGGAGGAGCGTACCGATCCCATGCCCAACAAACTCACGCACGATCGAGAAGCCGTTGGACGTGACGTACTT
>JAFARV010000665.1 GCA_019245255.1 Acidobacteriaceae bacterium
CTGTTCTCTATCGCAGCCCTGTTCAAACGGCAATTGCGTCCCCGCCTCAACCCCCGCGATTGCCTCCAAAGGCGCCAATTGCAATCGCCTCAACTTCGCCGCGGTTTCTCGAGCCTTCGCGAACATTCCGGGATCGGCGCCTTTCAACTTCTCATTCCGGTCGCAGGTCCGCGGAACCGCAGCACCCGCCACCTCTCGTGCAAACGCAATCGCCCCCGCCCGCAGATCTCCTTCAATCACCCGGTCCACAATCCCGTTTTTCAGCGCCTCCTGCGCACTCACCGGCTCTCCAAATGCACACATCTCGAGCGCCTTCGCAACTCCGGCCAAGCGCGGTAATCTCTGCGTTCCGCCCATTCCAGGAATCAGCCCCAGCTTCACTTCAGGTTGTCCGACCTGCGCTCCCGGAGCGATCACCCGATAATGTCCTGCCATCGCAGTCTCTAATCCGCCCCCAAAAGCCGCGCCATGAATGGCCATCACCACCGGCTTGGGCGAACTTTCAATTGCGCCTACGAACGTACGCAGATCCGGCAGCGGAGCCTTCCCTTCCGCGATCTTCTGCAGCAGCCGTATGTCCGCTCCCGCAATAAAGGTCTGCCCTGCGCCCATCACCACGACGGCTTGAACGGACGGGTCGTCCCACGCACTTCGCAGCCCCGCCAAAATCCCTTCCGCCACTCCTGGATCTACAGCATTTACCGGTGGATTGCCGATGGTCAGTACCGCTACATCGCCTTCCTTACTCACCTTCACGAGCTCGTTCATATGCATCCCCTCTACCCTATCCGAAGTGGCGCCACCAGGCGGCCGCGCTGTCGACGACAATACATACATGACCGAAGCCGTCATCGCCGCAAGCTCGCGAACGCCGCTGGCGAAATCCTTCCGTGGGTCCTTCAACATGACGCGGCCCGAAGACCTCGCCGCAAACTGTATCAAGGATGTCCTGCGAAAGGTCCCGCAGCTCGGTGTAAATGAAATTGAAGATGTTCTGCTCGGCTGTGCTCAGCCGCACGGTCCGCAAGGCTTCAATATTGCGCGCAACACTGCCGTCCTCGCCGGCTTGCCTGTCACGACTGCCGCAGCCACTGTGAATCGTTTCTGCAGTTCGGGTCTCCAAACCATCGCCAATGCCGCGCACCAGATCATGTACGAAGGCGTTCATGCAGCCATTGGTGGCGGCGTCGAAAGCATCTCCATGACGCCCCGCGACTTCGATCCCCATCCCGTGCTGAAAGAGCAGGCACCCGGGCTCTATATGGTCATGGGCGACACCGCCGAAGTGGTTGCGAAGCGCTACAATATTGGCCGCCTCGCCCAGGACGAATACGCCGTCGTCAGCCAGCAGCGGCACGCGCGTGCCGTGTCCGAGAATTTCTTTGCCGATGAGATCGCGCCTATCGACGTCACCATCGCCGTACTGAACAACAAAACGGGTGAACGAATTGGCACCCGCCAGGCACGCTGTGATCGCGATGAATGTGCCCGTCCGGATACAACTCTCGAAGCGCTGCTCGCGTTGAAGCCTCACTTTGATCCGGCGAGCGGTCTCGGCACCGTCACCGCCGGCAACTCTTGCCAGTTATCGGATGGCGGTTCAGCAACGCTGCTGCTGTCCCGTCAACGCGCCGATGAGCTTGGCGTTCCCTACAAACTTATCGTTCGGGGAATGGCGGTTGCCGGCTGCGAGCCCGATGAGATGGGCATTGGGCCCGTTTTCGCCGTCCCGAAACTACTCGCTCATCACGGCCTCACAGTTGCCGATATCGATCTCTGGGAGCTTAACGAAGCTTTTGCTGTCCAGGTCATCTATTGCCGCGATCGTCTTGGAATCCCGATGGAGAAACTCAACGTGAACGGAGGCTCAATCGCCATCGGTCATCCGTTTGGGATGACTGGTTCGCGGCTCGTTGGAACTCTTGCCAATGAGATGGCTCGCCGCCCCCATTCGCGCTACGGCGTGGTCACCATGTGCGTTGGAGGCGGCCAGGGCGCAGCGGCCCTTTTCGAAGCTGTCCACTAACGCTCATTACTCAGGCCGCGGGAGAAGATATGAACTTAAAAGATAAATTGAGTACGTTGATGTTCTATCTCTTTGCGTTGTCGTTTTGCGCAGCGCTCATCGCGGTATGGCCGGTTTTGGTGTCCCGCTTGAACGTCCTCAACTGGATTGTATTGGCTCTTGCCCACTCGGCCATGTTGATGTCGATCTGGACTCTATATCGAAAGGCCGCTAGACAAGAAGTAGCGCAAAGGTTCGAAGTTGCCCTGACCGCGGGATTAGCACTCATGGTTTCCGCATCGGATCTTTCAATTCTGTCGAAGATCGCTGGCCATTGAGATCCGACTGACCCGAACCTTTCACCGGGCAAGCCGCTTGTGGGGCAGCCGCACACGACTGCGGCCGATCGCAAGGTCGGCCTCTTCGGTGCCTCAACCTTAGCTGCGGAATCCTAATGAACTTACTGCGACACGCCACTAACATGCGACTGACCGGAACGTTTCACCTGCGCAAGCCACCCGCGTGCACAATCAATGTGATACCTATCCGGAACTGAAATGCGCTCTTTCCTCGCTATCATGCCTTCGTATCCGTCAACCAACAGCGGTTCGGCTTCCGCATACTTCTCCTGTCCCGCCAAACTCGCGCCGAGCAGGCTTTCGGCGCGGAAGCGCTGCCAACTGTTAGGCTGTTTTTTTCGATTCAGTTCGAGGGCTTCGCGCGCCAACGATTCCGCCTGGGTGAATTTCCCTTGAGACTCGTATGCGAGTGCTAACGCCTCGATCGCCCCCGATAGCGAGTCTGTCTTATCCGAGCCGGCGACGCGCCGTTGCCTGGACAGAGCCTCTTCCGCATATGTCTCTGCCAATGCGTACTGACCCTGCCGCTGGTACATATCGGCAAACTCCGAAAGGATAACAATCGACTCGGGATGATCCGCACCCAGCACGCGTCGCCGGATTTCCAGACACTTTCTGAACAATGGCTCCGCCATTTTGTAGTTC
>JAFARV010000846.1 GCA_019245255.1 Acidobacteriaceae bacterium
TCGCGGCAATCTCATCCCGGCCATGCCGATTGCGCTCGCCGGAGTGCAAGATACGAGCGTGATTGGAAACCATAGCTCGGCTATCACTTGCGAAACGTACGGCAGGTCCTGTTTGCGGAACAGGATTACGGAGAACACAATCAGCCCGTGACGAGGCTGAGCATCCTTGCGCGGAACGTTTCAGCTGTAGCGGAATCTGGCGTAATCACCAGAACGGTGTCGTCTCCCGCGATGGTGCCAACCACGTCCTCGAGCTCTTCCCTGTCAAGAGCAATTGCAAGCGAGTTCGCGTTACCGGGCGATGTCCGCAGAACAACGAGATTCTGCGCAACCCGGATGTCCTGGAGATATTCCTCGGCTGCCCCGGCAAGGTCGGGTCCCGGCGCTTCGGCCGGAAGCTGCCTGTACCCTTCAGGCGTCTTCACCAGGCGCAGTTCGCGAATATCGCGAGACAAGGTCACTTGCGTAGTCTGAATGCCAATCTGGCCCAGTTCCCGTGCAAGCTCCTCCTGTGTACTCAGTTCCTTCTGACGAATGAGCTTGAGAATTTGGCCTTGGCGAAAACTTTTATTCATGACCTACAAGAGCGAACTGCGCATCCGTTCGAGCCGGTTATGCGCTTCGCTTAATGCTGCTGCGACGGCCTGCGGCCCCGTTCCGCCGGGGAGTTCACGTGTTTTCATGCCTTCCGCCGGATTGAGCAGCCGCGCCATTTCCGGCTTAAACTCCGGGGCAAATTGCGCCAGCGCCTCGGGCTTCCAATCAGACGGTTTCTTGCCCGATTTTGTACTCTCGAGAACGAGTTGTCCCACCACCTGATGCGCACGATGAAATGGAACACCATGACGCGAGAGTTCCTCGGCAAGATCCGTCGCAACGACCCAACTCTCTTCCGCTGCAGCCGCCGGTATCGCCGGATTCAGAACTGTGGATTCCGCGACGACTCGCGCCATTCTTAGCGACCCGGACGTTTGATGGAAGGCATCGAACAGCGGCTCTTTGTCCTCCTGCATATCGCGGTTGTACGTCATCGGCAGACCCTTCATCGTGATGAATAGCGAACTCAGATCTCCGAAAACGCGACCTGATTTACCGCGGATCAACTCCAGTGAATCCGGATTTTTCTTTTGGGGCATCAGGCTGGATCCACTGGTCACGCCATCGCCGAGACTGATCCAATTGAACTCTTCGCTCGAGTAAAGGATCCAGTCTTCCGACATGCGGCTGAGGTGCAACATGACAGTGCTGCAGGCGTAGAGGAAATCGAGTGCAAAATCGCGATCGCCCGAGACGTCCATGCTGTTCCGGCTGATGGCAGGAAATGTGAGATCACGCGCGATCGCGGCGCTGTCATGCGGAAAGCCGCTGCCGGCCAGGGCGCCGGACCCGAGCGGCAACACATTCACACCTCGCCGCGCTTGTTCGAAACGTTCGAAATCGCGCGCGAACATTTCGAAGTACGCCAGCAGGTAGTGCGGCCAGAGCACGGCCTGTGCGCGCCGGAGGTGGGTGTAGCCGGGAACGATTGCATCGGGATATTTGCCGGCGAGCGCAAGGAGCCCGTCCATTAACTCCGAAAGCAGTGAAAGAAGGACGTCGCACGACTCGCGCAACCACAGCCGGATGTCGAGCGAAACTTGCTCATTCCGGCTACGGCCGGTGTGGATCTTCGCCGAAAGGCCACCAACTTTTTCCTGGAGCTTGCGGATGACGAACGTATGAATGTCTTCGTCACTGGCCCCATCGAAGTATTTCGGATCGCGCGCTTCCCGGCCAATTTCATCGAACGCAGAGACGAGCCGCTCGCATTCCTCGGCCGTCAGAATCCCTTGCGAGGCCAGAGCCCGCGCAAAAGCCTTTGAGCCCTCAACATCGGCGAATACCAGCTTTCCATCGAAGTGCAATGAGCCGGAAAACTGCTCAAAGACCTCCGACGGACCGGTTTCGAATCTGCCACCCCAGAGTTTCATCAGTTCTTCAGCGAGGCGCGGACCTTGATGGGCAATCCGACCAGATTGATAAAACCGAGCGCATCCTTTTGGTCGTAGCTTGTACCCATGGTGAAGCTCGCGATATCGAGGTTGTAAAGCGAATTCCGGCTCCTGCGGCTGACCGGTTCAATGTTGCCTTTGAACAATTGCAATGTCACTTCACCGGTGACAGGTTTCGATACTTCCTCGAAGAACGCATCGAGCGACTCGCGAAGCGGCGTGAACCACAGTCCGTTGTAAACCATCTCCGCATAATCCAGCGCCAGCTTCTGTTTGTAGTGCATGGTGCGCCCGTCGAGCGTGAGCGCCTCAAGCTCGCGAATGGCCGCCATCAGAATTGTGCCCCCGGGAGTTTCATAGCATCCGCGGGACTTCATCCCGACGAAGCGATTCTCGACCAAGTCGATTCTGCCAATACCGTTGTCGCCGCCGATCTGATTCAGCTCTTCGAGAAGGCCCACGCCGCTCAAACGGCGCTGGCCGTTCAGCGAAACCGGCATGCCGTGTTCGAAGCCGACCGTCACTTCAGCCGGTCTGTTCGACGCATCCGCAGGACTCTTGGTCAGCATCCAGATATGTTCTGGCGCGGCATTGGCAGGATCTTCCAATTCGCCGCCCTCGTGCGAGATGTGCCAGATATTGCGATCGCGACTGTAGATTTTCGTAGTGGACTGCGCGATCGGGACATGGTGGGCCTTCGCGTATTCAATGGCATCCTCGCGCGAGACGATGTCCCACTCGCGCCAGGGCGCAATTACGTTCAGTTGGGGAGCAATGGCTTTGTACGTAAGCTCAAACCGGACCTGGTCGTTGCCCTTACCCGTACAGCCGTGCGCCAGCGCATCGCAGCCGGTTGCTAAGGCCACTTCTGCCTGCCGTTTTGCCAGGAGCGGCCGTGCTATCGAGGTTCCGAGCAGATACTTGTACTCGTACACCGCACCCGAGCGCACCAGCTTCCAAAGGTAATCGGACACGAACTCCTCGCGCATGTCTTCGACATACACTTCCGATGCGCCAGTCTTCAAGGCTTTTTCTTTCAGGCCCTCGAGCTCTTCCCCGCCCTGTCCGATGTCGCCGCAGACTGCCACGACTTCGCAGCCGTAGTGTTCCTTCAACCAGGGAATGATGATCGAAGTATCGAGGCCGCCGGAATAGGCGAGTGCGACTTTTTTCGCTGTGATTTTGCTCATGAGTTCTAGATCCTTTGGGCTGGGCACACCTCTGATGTCCTGGCACGCCCGCCCGCTTCGCTCTATGGTTTTATTCGTTATTGCAGAAGCGCGAGCAGCAGCGCCTTTTGCACGTGGAGGCGGTTTTCGGCCTGGTCAAAGACCACCGACCGGGGCGACTCGATAACCTCGTCAGTCACCTCAAGACCGCGCTTGGCCGGCAGGCAATGCATGAAAATTGCGTCGTCAGCGGCGTGCTCCATCAGGTCACTTGTCACCTGATAAGGAGAGAAAACCGTCTTGCGTTCCTCGCGCTCGCTTTCCTGGCCCATACTCACCCACACGTCGGTATAGACGGCATCTGCCAAACGAACTGCCGCGTAAGGGTCGGTTGTGATCTCGACCGCTGCACCCGAATCGGCCGCAAGTGATTGAGCCTGTTGAACAATTTCTTTGCTGGGTTGATAACCGTCCGGTGTGGCTACCGAGCAGCTGACTCCGAGCCGCGTACAACAAAGCAGCAGCGAGTGTGCAACGTTGTTGCCGTCTCCGCAAAAAGCGAGCTTCAGGCCGCGCAGTTTGCCAAAGTGCTCTTTCAAGGTCAGGATGTCGGCGAGCGCCTGGCAGGGATGATACAGATCGCTTAAAGCATTGATAACCGGCAGTCCGGACCAGTGCGCCAGTTCCTCGATTGTGGTCTGGAGGAACGTTCGCGCAACGATTGCGTCCGTCCAGCGCGCCAGGTTTCGAGCCACATCTTTCAGAGGCTCGCGATCTCCGATTTCGCCAATCTGGGTTACGCAATCGCCGCCAAGCTGTTTTATCGCTAGCTCAAAGGTCATCCGTGTCCGGAGTGACGGCTTCTCGAACAGGAGAGCAATATA
>JAFARV010000848.1 GCA_019245255.1 Acidobacteriaceae bacterium
CTGGACCGGTTGCAGAACTGCCCAAACAATCGGGCACAGTCGCAAGTCTCCTCCTGCATTGGGACCACGGTCATCGTTCAGCCCTGGACCGCCTCGCCCGTGAACTTCACATATCTCAAGCTTGGCTTCGCCGCGAGTTGTCGCACCCGTCGACATGAATCAGGCGGCGAAGACTACTCGTTGGAAAGTCATTCAGGAAATCTTTGAAGGCGCGCTCGAACGCAACGCATCAGAGCGCAGCGAATACGTTGCAAACGCGTGCGGCCGCGATGAGGAATTACGCGCTGAGGTCGAGTCCCTGCTCGCCAGCGACAGCGATGCCGGCACCGTTCTTCACTCCCTCATCGCAAGCGACATCCGGGATCTCGAGCAGACCTCTCAACCTTCTCAAATCGGCCTCGAGTTAGGTCCCTATCGTCTGCTCCGCGAAATAGACAGCGGCGGTATGGGCATCGTCTATCTCGCGGTTCGGTCCGACGATCAATATTTCCAGATCGTAGCCATCAAGATGATCCGCAAAGGTCTGGAATCCCCCGCCTTGATCCAGCGATTTCGCGCCGAGCGGCAGATCCTCGCAAACCTGAATCACCCCAATATCGACGCGGAGCTCGCCGTGAATGATGTTCCAAAAGCTCAGCAGTATACGAATTTGTCATTGCCATTTCTGAATACGTTTCCACTAACGTCCCCAGACTTGCGGATTCTGCGTGATGTGGGCCTCTGCTATGAAACTCTGGGTAATGTGCAAACTCGGATCGCGATGAACCACTCGGTTTCGCTTGCGGATAGACAGACTGCACGGCTCGCGGCACGCGGCTGGTATTTGAAAAGCGCTATCGTCTGGAACGAATGGAACAAGCGCGGCGCCGCGACTCCGGAAAGTGAGCTCGAACGCCACAAAGTCGAACGTCTCCTTGGAAACTAAGCCGACACAAACTCATCGAAATACATGGCGTTTCGCACAAGCGTAATCAGGATTGGTGCACCGAGCACACTTTCACGCTGGCGGAGTGTAGCAGAGAAGAGTTGGGTCTATCTGTGGGGCAGTATGTTATCTTGCGCACCTACCCCACAACGCACAGCTCGCACACGCGAAAGAACTCTCTGCGACACGCGACTGCCTTAGTCGCGCAAATTCCACTCGCCGTCAAGGCCTGAAATCGAAAAGACGATCGACTTCCGCTCCATTCTTCGCAATAGTTTTCGAAAGGAGACATCTTAATGTCTGAACTAACAGTATCTGAATCTGCCATCATGGAGCCGAAGCCGTTCGAACTAGCTGACCTAGGCCCATGGTTTTTTGTGTATCCGAATCCGACTGGGATCGCCGGGACCGGTTGGCCTCTCGTGATGGACGTTCAAGGAGATAGTAAAACGCCCGGCACCGGCATCATTGCCTATGACCCTAAGTTTGGTGGTTACGGCAATCAATTGTGGTGGGTCCGGCCGTCTGGCGAAGGGAATTACTATTTCATTGTGAATTATGACAGCGGCCCGGTTCTGGATATTCCGGGAGGACAGACCGTCGGCGGCGTACAACTGATTCAGTGGAAGCAGCAAGGAAATGATAGCCAAAAGTGGTTTTTTGTGGAGGGAGGCGGATCGTTCGGTCCAATACCCGCAAATCAAAAAACGTATTATGTCTACAACAAGCACGCCCAGAAAGTGCTTGACGTCTACTGGTCGTCGGGGCCGGACAAGACCGGCAACCCCATCACTTGCGAGCAACAGTCGTCCCCGACCGCAAAATATGATCAGCGCTGGTACTTCGTTAATAACCCTAACCAGATACCTGGTGGCGGCGCCTAAGTATCGCGCTCGTCAATCACGCTGCGGCTAAGCAGGCTGAAGCTTCAGCTCTACCTAGCAGCTAGCGCAAACACGCGCACGCGAGTGCGCGAAAGATAATCGACTTCGGGTCCCTCCTTCGCAATTGTCAGTGAAGGGGGAACAAACCAATCACACCCATCGGGACAAAACGCCCTCGATCAATTCAAACGAATTCGAAAAGTGTATATTCCGATGCATCAAAGCTGAAGGTATGTACGCCCCGGCTTCAACAGTAACCTGGACGACTTGTCCATCTACCTCGAATGTGTCAGAGCGAGAGTGCTCGACATCGAGCTAACTTCAAGGAGACACAACATGGCAACCTTTGGTTTGGACTTATCCAATTTTCAACTTACATTTATCAATCACTCAACTGTAGAAATAAACTATGACCTCCGTAGTATTAGCGGTGATCCGTCAAACTACGGAACCATTCCTCCGGAAGCGAGAGCTCAGTCAAACAATTGGAATGGCACTGGTGCTGCTTTAGAATATGGCAATATTGCCGTAGTCGGAATCGGGAAGTTTGGGCAACGCCAGTTGGCCCCTGCTCCCGGTGTTCGCTTTTGGTCAGGATATAACCCCGCCGTCGGCTATGACTCCCAATATATAAACCTGCTTGCGGGAAACGGCTGGGAAGTCACCCGAAATACGTCGTTACTTAGCGAAGTAACTGGTAATGGTTTCAGAGTAACTGTGGATGGAGGCGGAGCAGAGCCAAGTACTGTAGACTGTTATTTCCAGGTCTATAATGCTTAGGGCGTGTGCTTAAGCCAAGCGCGGCGGCAACCGGCGGCCGGTAACGAGCGTGAGATTGCTAACGGACCGGCGCGTCGGCCATGCCTGCCCTCAGGCATCAACCGGCTCGGCGAAAAGATCGTCCGGCTGTTCCTTCACCAGAGCGGCTGGTTGCGCAACGGATAACTCCGCTGCTGTGAACTGTCAACGCAACGTCACAACCCAATCATACCGA
>JAFARV010000884.1 GCA_019245255.1 Acidobacteriaceae bacterium
GAATTCGTTCGGCAATTCACCATCCTATTGCGTCTGGCCAATCAGGTCTGGTTTGTGGCGGTCCCGTCTGCCGGCTGGATTTCTCAGGCGAATAACTTGCAAGGTCTATGCCGAACCTACACGAACCTGCTGGTCGCGCGCGTCCGAACGCTTCGAGGCGTCTCAGTGCTGAACTGGCCAACATCCGTTTCGGCAGACGAAAGTACCGATCGCGAAACCGATCGCCTGGACCACATTCCCTTTACTGAGGACGCCTGCTATAAACTCGGCGAGTGGGTTGGAGACGAGATCGCGCGTGGGATTGCCCAAAGCAGTGATAAGGTGATAACCTCCGGCACGGGGCGTTCAGAATTGGCTGCGTACCTCGCAAGTTTGCAAGTGCGAATCGACCTTGCTCCGCCCCGCGCATCCGAGCGCCCGCACGTTGACCACATCTTACGAACGGCTGCTTCGTTTTCGCTCACAGGAGAGAATCCGATCATCTCTGAGCACGAGATCGACGCCGTGCTGCGGTCCGCCAGGTGTCTCGTAATTTCGGTGTCGGATCGGATCTCGGACTGTGGCCCTTCCGGATTGATCGCATTTAGCATTTCGGGTGACGTTCTGATTGTCAATCGTTTTGCGTTGAGTTGTAGGGTTTTAGGCAAGCAAGTGGAGTATGCCGCTGTTTCCGCATTGGCGTCCATTGCTGCTGAGCGTGCATGCACTCGCATTGAGTTCGCGTATGTGGAAACTCCGCGCAATCAGCCGATGGTGGCCTTCTTGCAGCAGGTGGCGCGGCGCTCACGTGAGGGTGCCTACGTACTCCCGGCGGGCGATGTGGAAGCAAAAATCATTCAAACGGCTGTAAATCCGAGCGCCTGGACGTTGAACACACCTGACCTGGCGGAGCACGATGTTTTGGTTGGCTCTAGTCTCGAACAGCAGCAGTAGAAAGATCGAAGAATTCGGTAATGGAGGCAAACATGACAGCAAAGGACACGGACGCCGCGGTACGGCTGCCCAGGACTTACGATGTGGATCTGCTGTTAAGCGATTTTAGGAGTCTAAGCGACGTCCCAACAGCCCCACAGCCTGGTCCCTATCATAAAGGGGAATGGACTGGCATAGCCCTTTACTCGATGGGCGGAAAGGATTCCGTTTTTCCTAGTTCTCCCGGGTTGGACCGTTATCAGGAAACGGAGAACCTGGGCCGCGCCCCCTACTTTAAGAAGATCCTCGAGGAACTGGAATGTCCAAAAGAAGTTGTGCGGATTCTATTTCTTCCGCCTGGTGGTCACATCAAGGATCATTTTGATTTCCACACCAGCTTCCAATTCGGCCTGCTGCGATTGCACATTCCGATCGTCACACATCCGGACGTCGCATTCATAATCGATGGACAGCGTATGAACTTGTATGCCGGCGAACTCTGGTACGGTGAATTTTCGAGTATCCACTCGGTCAAGAACGACAGCCCCGTTGTGCGCATCCACATGGTCATCGACGTTCAGATCAACGACTTCCTTCTTAGCCTCTTCCCCAAGGATTTCATCGGGCGCCGGCGCGCCGAAGGGATCTCAATGACACACGAACCGATGCCCGCTTCCGAGGCGGAACTGCGCCGTTTCGTCTGCGATTTCCGCATTCCGGGCGAGTTCATGCCGATGTTTGTGATCGGAAAGCCGTTGTCTACGCTCGCAAGAGGCGGAGTTGCGTCGGTGAGACTAGTCGGCGGCAAGCTGACGGTCCTGATTAATAATGAGCCGGCGTTCCGGTTGGAGCGCATCACGGACAACACGTTCAGTATTTCCGGATTGCCGCCAGGCATCACCCTGCAGTTCCAGGAAGACGGTCATGCCATCCGCGAAGTGGCCCTAGACCTCAAAGGTTTGCCTAAGGACCTTTATTCGGCACGTCTTGGAAAATTCCAAGGGCCCTCAATCCATCAAAGACGTGTGACCCTGCCGCTGGTCAATGCGGCGGAGCCGGTCGCATCGTGAGAGTGGCTGGAAGCGACTTAAAGCGTTCGGCATCCTTAAACCGCATTTTTGTGTGATTGATCCTTCCACCTGGCGAATGCGGATCTTCCACCTGGTTCCGAACCTGAATTTCGGTGGCTTGCAGGAAGTTGTCCGCGGACTCGCGCTGCAGCAGAAGCAGTCAGGCCACTCGGTCACCGTCGGATGTTGGACAAACGCGAGCGACAACGCTGACACTCAACGTTATCTCGAGGAAGCCGGAGTACCGGTGCTGTATTTGCTGAATGCTGATGACGCGGGTATTACTTTCGAGAGGCGTGCTGTCTTTGCCAAGCTCAAAGGATATTTAGGAGCCAGAAATGCCGACGTTCTGCATGTGCATAATCCTTTTGACTACTTCATTTACGGGGCCGCAGCAGCGCGAGCAGCGGGCAGCACAGCAATTGTCAACACGGTGCATGCAACCGTAATGTTCGATCACCCTAACTTTGGCAGAAAGGGCAGAGCAAAATTCTGGACTGCCGCCATGCTGACGGACAGGCTGGTTTCGGTCTGCTCAGAAGTGGAGACCTTTATCAAGAGTAAGTTCCTTTTGCCCGGCAACAAACTCTGCGTCGTCGAGAACGGTATAGACCTAGGCCGCTTTCTTTCCGTACCAGCACGGGATCCAACACACGAAGTTGTATTTGGCACAGTTGGACGAATGTCAGCAGAAAAAAATCAGCGCGTCCTGATTGATGCTTTCGCTGCCGTGCGGCGCCGGCACAGCAACACTCGGCTCCGGCTGCTCGGGAGCGGCCCGCTCGAGCGAAAGTTGAAGGATAATGTCCGCGATCTTGGGTTGTGCGATGTCGTCGACTTTTGCGGCGTGAGCCACGACGTTCCTGGCTTTCTACAGAGCATCGATGTTTTCGTTTTGCCTTCGAATAGTGAGGGTTTGCCCTTAAGCCTTCTCGAGGCAGTTGCTTCCGGCATTCCGGTAATCGCGACAGAAGTGGGAGGAGTGCCTCGACTGGTACGCAACATGGACAGCGGGTGGCTTTGTGCGCCCCGAAATGAAAACGCTCTCGCGGATGCAATGGAAGCGGCAGTGTTTTGCGCAGATCGCGGCGAGCGCGGGGAACGGGCGCGGCGCTTGGTGGCCAATCAATACTCCGCGACGCGAATGGCTCAGGACTACGACCGCGTTTACCGGACCGTGCTGCAATAATAAGGACTTTTATCCGGTCGATGACATCAGCAGCGCAATTACAAACCACGGCAATACTAATAGAGCCGCAGCGACGCCTGGAGTTTCGTCTTCAGGAGGTATGGGCATACCGCGACCTCATCTACTTCCTCGTTTGGCGTGACATTAAGGTTCGCTATAAACAAACCGCACTTGGGACGTTGTGGGCGATTTTACAGCCGGTACTTACAACCCTTGTCTTTAGCCTCTTCTTTGGGCGTCTGGCGAAAGTCCCATCTGACGGTTTCCCTTATCCTGTATTTGCTTACGTCGGGCTTCTGCCATGGCAATTATTCGCCTACTCGTTGACAGAATCGGCAAACAGCCTCGTCAGCAATCAAAATTTGATACGCAAAGTCTACTTTCCGCGACTGGTGATTCCGTTATCCGCCGTATTGGCGGGATTGGTGGATTTTGCGATCGCATTCGTGGTTTTGCTCGTGATGCTATTCATCTACGGAATTAGGCCTGGCGTTTCGATTGTGCTACTGCCCGTGTTCCTGCTTCTAGCAGTCGTAACTGCCCTCACGGTCGGCCTATGGTTTTCGGCGCTCAATGTCCAATATCGTGATGTTCGTTACATCATCCCGTTCTTGACGCAGCTTTGGTTGCTAGCGACGCCGGTCGCCTATCCCGCAACTTTGATTCCGGAGCACTGGCGCCCGTGGTACGGACTGAATCCGATGGCTGGCGTGGTCGAGGGCTTCCGATGGGCGCTACTTGGCCGGGCTGGGAATCCTGGCGCGCTGATTGCTGTTTCCGTAGCAGTCGTGCTTGTGATGTTCGTTGGCGGTCTCATATACTTCCGGCGAATGGAGTCGACTTTTGCTGATGTGGTGTGATCTACATAATCCCGCTCGCGTCCAGGTAACCAATAGCGTCCAGGTAACCAATAAATGAGCGAAATTGCGATCCACGCAGAAGGATTGAGTAAACGGTACCGCATTGGAGCGTGCGAGAGTTACCAAACGCTGCGTGATTCGCTGACCAAGGCTGTGAAGGCCGCCTTCAGAAAGCCAAAAGGTTCTTCCTCAGAGGACACCATTTGGGCAGTAAAAGACGCATCATTTGAAATCAGACAAGGCGATGTAGTAGGAATCATCGGTAGAAATGGAGCGGGCAAAAGCACGCTACTCAAAGTGCTCTCGCGAATTACAACGCCCACTGAAGGGCGTGCTGTAATTCACGGACGCGTCGGGTCGTTGCTCGAGATAGGTACCGGCTTTCACCCTGAGTTAACTGGTCGCGAGAACATTTTCTTGAATGGCGCGATTCTCGGGATGAGTAAAGTGGAGATCAGGTCCCGCTTCGACGAGATAGTGGCATTTTCGGAGGTTGAGAAGTTCCTCGACACACCCGTCAAGCATTACTCGAGCGGGATGCATGTCCGTCTGGCGTTTGCCATTGCAGCGCACCTGGAACCCGAGATTCTCATCGTGGATGAAGTGCTCGCCGTAGGTGATATGACGTTCCAGAAGAAGTGCCTTGGGAAGATGAACGATGTCAGCCGCGGTGGACGCACGGTAGTATTTGTTTCACACAGCATGGCGGCCGTCGAAAATCTGTGCCGGCGCGGCATTGTGATGGATCGCGGCCACTTGGTTTTTGACGGCTCGATGAGAGACGCTGCGCAGTATTATTTCGGCAGCGTGTCGACGATTCGTGACTCGGGCGACCACATCTTCGATCTGATAAATGCCGGTCACCGCGTCTTCAAAGTGCGTAAATTGTTGAAACGGGTCGAACTCTATACTACCGGCGATCAACCAGCGAACGAAGGTGTGCGCATGGGGGAGCGACTGAAAATCCGGGTTCATTTCGAGCTGCCGTGTCTCACCGACAACTTCAATATCGGCATCGGCTTTAACAATATCTTCGGTCAACGGATCTTTACCGCATACAGCATCTACGAGCCGGACCGGTCACATGGAGAGCGTAGCGGGCCCCAAGTATTCGTGTGTGACATTTCGAGCTTCACGTTGACACCCGGTACCTACACTGTCTGGATCTGGCTGGACGTCCGCAATACCGAAGTGGACTCAATTGAAGACGCTCTTCAGTTCGATGTCATCGAATCGGACTTCTACGGAACAGGAAGGCTGCCAACCAGCGGCATGTTCGTTCTGGAGCACCGCTGGACTCTCGATCACCACGGCGTAGAGCTCGAAAATTCCGAGATAGCGGAAGCCGTATAGACGGGCGGGCTTACCAGAGCGTCAGGAAATACGCGATGTGCCATGTAACCGAGCTGAAGGAACCGTCGACGGACCAGATGCCGCATTCGATCCGTCCCGGCGGGGCTCTCGAAGACCAAGCCGACACGCCGAGTGAGCAAACAATCACTCTGGCGGCAACATTTACGGCGGAACCGATCAGGGCGGCCCTCGAGTTCTGGACGGAAAAGTTGGGCATACCCGCGCAGTTGCGATTTGCCCCGTACAACCAGGTGTTTCAGTACTTGCTTAACCTGGACGCCTCGCATGTGGATTCTCAGGCATCCACACAGGTAATCCTTTTGCGCTTGGAAGACTGGGAGGGAAGACAAGACCGAGCGCTCAATGAGCGCATTCAAGGTGTCGAGCGTACAGCACACGAATTCGCTGCTGTGGTCAGTGCTGCGGCCCAGCGCACTTCAGCTTCGTATCTGGTTTGCTTTTGCCCGCCTTCGAGAGCGTCCGTCGATCGATTTGGCGGAGAGGACACGCTGCAAAACATTGAGCGGTCACTGGCAATCCAGTTAGAGCAATGTCGGCAAGTTCAGGTAATTACTTCTTCAAGCCTCGTTGAACTGTATCCGGTGGCCGAATACGAGGATGAATATGCATCACAAATAGCTCACATTCCATATACGCCGGCGTTCTTCGCGGCACTCGCGACTATGATTGCGCGCCGGATATATTCAGCTTGCGACACTCCTCGAAAAGTGATCGCGATTGATTGCGATCACACGTTGTGGGACGGCGTCTGCGCTGAAGATGGCCCCACCGGAGTTCTCGTCGATAGCGCCCACTGCATTCTCCAGAATTTCCTTGTCGAACAATACAACGCAGGCATGTTGTTGTGCTTGGTGAGCAAGAACACCGAGGAGGACGTGGCAGC
>JAFARV010000889.1 GCA_019245255.1 Acidobacteriaceae bacterium
TGCTGCGCTACACCGCCGAGGTGAACGGTTTCGACAGTTTGATTATCACCAAACTCGACGTCCTGGACGATCTCGACGAAGTGCCCGTTTGTATTGCCTATGAGGTCGATGGCGCCCGGATCACTCACATGCCGGCAAGCACCCGCCGCATGGAGGCGATCAAACCTGTATACGAACGTCTCCCGGGCTGGAAACAGTCGACCCGCAACGCGAGTACGATAGATCAACTGCCTGCCGCGGCGCGACGTTATCTGGATTTCCTCGAAGCAAAGACCGGTATCGAGGTCGGCGGTGTTTCGATCGGCCCGGAACGTAACGAGACGTTGACCGTGCCTGGTTCGAAGCTGCAGGAGCTTTTGGCGTAATTCGCGTCACAGATTAATCCGTCTGCTCCGGTGCCGTTGCACATACCAGCATGGCGGATCGCCAAAGTGCGGAAACAGCGAATGTACGCACGGCTGGTCCACCGGGTCCTGGAGCATGAATTCGGTTTTGCCATCTTTGCGCGGCACTGCGAGATAGGGCTGAACATGTACCGTTCCAAACTGCGCCCTTCTCGGAATCTGTAGTTTGAGTGAGAGATAGTCGCCAGCATAGAGCGACGCGACAAAGATAGCCACACCAACGATCGATCGTGCCAGCAGGCGTTTCATCGGCAATCAGTAACTAACCTTATTGACGCCGCTCTGCAAAGAATGGCTGTGACCTTGCCATTCGAAGCTTCCAGTAACGCCCGCGGGAAGCTCGACGGTACCCGAAATGTGATCACCCGATTGTTTCAGGGCGACGCTGATCATCCCCTTCGGATGGGGCATGCTTGCTTCTATATCGTCGAGCATCCCCATATTCGGCGCCACGCGCACTTTGCTGAAGCCCGGCGCAGTGGAGTCGATACCCGCCACGGTTCGCAGCAGCTCGTAGTTGGGGCTCGCTCCCCAAGCGTGACAATCGGAACGCGTGTCGGGACCGTTCCATTCGGACCACGTCGTAAGCCCCTGCTGCAGCATTTCGCGCCACGGCCTGAGCATCTCGAGGTATCTGTCTCCGAGCCCCACTTCACGCAACGTCGCATTTAGATATGCCCGGAAGTAGATCGAACACTGCGCGAGGCTGCCGTCGCCAATCGTTTTTTCGATTACCGCCCGGGCTTGCTCTCCCGTGATCACGTGCGCCAGCACGGCCAATGTGTTCACCTGCTGCGAATACGTCCGATGCGAAGGCTGATCCGCAAATAATTGCCGGCCATCGTCCCAATCGGTCTTCCCGATCGTGTCGCTCAACTGCTGTGCCGCCGCCGTGTCCTCTTCAGAAAGGGCTTTATCTCCAAGCGCATTCTCGAGATCGGCCGCCCACTGGTATGCAAGCAGCAACTGCAGATCGAGCGCTGCGGCTGACGTTCCGTCCGCATCCGGGGGCGGTTCACCATTTTTCCATTCATGCACCCAATCGACAAAGTTCCACCACGGCATCTGTCCCAGCGATCCATCTGGCTTTTGATGCACCCTGAAGAACGACAGCACGGCGCGCATTCCGGGCAGCATACTGCGGACGAAATCGGCATCGTCAACGTACCACCAATAGTCGTGGAGCATGCCGATCCACCACAGCGAGAACGGCGGAATGTATTGTTGAAGGTTCGATGGGGCGCGGCTGTAAGTTGCACCCTCCGCCGTGCGCGATGAGTCCAATAAGTCAATTCCGTTCCTCATTAACCGCGCATCGCCCGACATAAACAGCGAAATGAGCATCTGTATGCGAGCGTCACCCGCGTACTGCAACTGCTCATAAAACGGGCAGTCCATATAGGTTTCGTGGGCGCAAAGGCGCGCAGTCCGCCATCCAGTTGCCCAAATTGCTTTCGCATCGCGATCCGGCAAACATTGAAATTTGGCACGTTGCTCGAACGGATAGCCTGTGAATGTGCCATCAAGGCTCTCTACCTGCACAGGTTCGTCGGCCGTCGTGACTTCTACCCGAACATACCGATAGGTCCGCCAATACAACGGCCGGAAGACGCGATGCGATCCGCCATCGAGCACATAGCTGTCGAATGGACCATAAAATTGCAGCCCCTCGATGTCATTACGGTTTCCTTTCGCGTCCGGGTGCCTGCGCACATACAGTGCCTCCGCGTATCGTAAGTTGATCGTCGCTCCTTGGCCACGACTCACCGTCAATTCGGGGTATGCAGTCGTCAGGTAAGTTTGATCGAGCAGGATGGAAGTGCTGGTGTGAGCCGGAATCATCACGGGCAGCGAGCACCCATCTGGCTTCCGGCACTTGAGCGGACCCTCGCGCTTCAGCTCCTCCATCGGAATCTCACGCGCCACTAGCATCCAGCGATTTGGTGCGTCCCTTGAATCGCGCGAAGCAGCGGGAGTGATCTCACGCGCAGGCAACCAGGCGCCGTCATCGAAGTCCATCGCCGCCCATCCCCATGGGTACGCTGCCGCCGCAACCTTCTCGTTGGGTCCAAGCGCGTAATAACCCGTCTTCTGATCCGCTGGCAGCATCTGCGGGGAATAGGCTTTGTCTTGAATCGAGCGCCAGGAAGAGTTTGTATTCACAAAGACATCTTCACCACGCTCGGCTTCCAACAGGAATCCCGTCTGATTCGAGATTTGAGCAATCGCACGCTGTTGGCCGTCATTCGAAACGACTGCGGCAAGAACGTTCCTGCCCGCGTGAAGCTGCGGTCCAATGTCCACCGTTTCATATCGCCAGTGCGTGAGGTCGCCGCGCGCCGGTCCCCACGAGACCAGATGTCCATTCGCGTAGAGCTGATAACGGTTGTCGCCCGAAACATACACCACGAAGCGGCCGGGACTGTTCTGCAAATCGAAACTGCGCCGGAAGTGGTAAACTCCGTATTCCTGAGTGGATGCCCCCGGCACGTCAATCCAGTGCGCCTTCCATATGCGGGTGGTCACGCGATGTTCCTGCGCGGAACTTACTGCTGTAAGTAAGAAGATGGCCCGGGCGAACTTGCCTGGTAGCAACGGGTGCGGAACTCCTCGCCCTCAACGCTATCATCGAGAAAACGGTACTCGATGGCTACATCGGAAGAGCGAAGGCGAAGAGGACAGGAGATTGTAAAGAAGTATCGGCCCATTTGCGGCAACGATTCTTACGCTGCAGCCTCTGATGCCATCGCCGATATCCTGCTATCGGTCGCCGAAAATGAAGATGAAGCCAGCCGGCTTTTGCGTGCGGCAGAAATGGACTACCGCTCCCACAAGGAAGGCGAGTCCTTTGTCACGGAAGGATAAGCTGCGCTTCAGACACGGCTGCGGGACTCGATCTGATCGTTGAGTTGCTGTACCACCTGGTCGCGCTCCGGTCCCTTGAGTTCGCTTTCGAGTCGCTTCAGCGCGAGTCCCACGACATCGCGGTGACGCAGCTTCGACCCTACATCGTCGCTCAGTTCGAGCCACAGGTTGTGCAGTTTGTCAACGTCGTCGGGCCACAGCCTTGGAGGATGTGGCCCCAGGTTCACGAAAGTCGAGGGCCGTCCCGGCGTAATGATTTCGAGTGAAAAAGGATGGCGAGGCGG
>JAFARV010000921.1 GCA_019245255.1 Acidobacteriaceae bacterium
CACCAGCCAATACAGCTTTAATGGTAAAGTTTTCACCCCGCTGACTACTTTCCTGACTCCTGCCCCAGGCAGTGCAACGGGAGACCCGCGCATTCTGCAATTGGCTGCAAAGATCGTGTTTTAAGCCGTTTCTACGGGAATAGCTACGCGCGAGGCCAGGAGGCGCGGTGCGAAATACTGGACACCTCCAAACTTTCGCCGGAGCAGTGCATCAGCCATGTGACGGATCGCGGCCACAGAATCGTTGATCGGAGTCAAGGCTGAACGGCGATCTCTCGCATCGATCTTTCAGTCAATCCAAACGGCCGGACAGCCAACACAAGCCGGTTAATGCGCGACGGCGGCGCAGACCAGATCGAGGACGTGATTCAGATCGCGTTTGATGTCTTGGCTCAGGTGAACGCGCAGCGCTCGCCGGTGACGATCTGCAAGAACCTGGAAGTCGCCTCGAGCCTGCGCTGCTTTTACAATGCCGAACGTGTACTTCTGCTGCGGTACCGGCAGATCGTTGGCTTCATCACAAGTGATCTGCAGAAACACCCCCGAATTGGGGCCGCCTTTATAGGCCTGTCCCGTGCTGTGCAGGAAACGCGGCCCGAAGCCGAGAACTGTCGCCACTTGCTTGGATTCGAGTACAGCTTTCCGGATCTCCTGCAGGGTGGCTTCGTATTCGGAGGACATGGGGATGTAGGCAAGCAGGCCGAAGTAATCGCCCGCTTTAATGCGATCCAGGTGCTGGCGAATGATCGCACCGAGTGTGCTTCCGCCGTTCGCAAGCTGTTTGGCGTTCTCGGCGTCGGTGAATAGTTTGATGCCGTCTTGTTCCAGAATCGGCTTCTCGGCAGGCAGTGAACCCTTTTGTTCAAACTCAGACGTCAGCTCGCGCGTGACAATCTTGCTGGCCTCAACGTCTGGCTGGTCAAATGGATTGATCCCAATCGCCTGGCCGGCGACAGCCGTTGCGATCTCCCATTGAAACATTACCTGGCCGAGATCGTATGTGTCGTTCACGACGATGCGCACCACCGGTTGACCTGCGCCTTCCATCTCGCGCACCGCGGTCTCGGTTTCTGAATCGTTATCGCCCGCATATTTGATGTAGGCAAACACACGATCCTTGCCATAATCCTTCTCCGGCACCAGGGGCTCGCGATCGACGGGAATCAAACCGTGACCTTGTTTGCCAGTCGATTCCGCCAACAACTGTTCGAGCCACGCCCCCAAATCGTGAATCGTACGCGAACAGATCAGCGTCACTTTGTCGCGGCCGAACTTTGCTGCAGCGGTTCCCAGCACCAGGCCGAGAGCAACGCCGGGATTATCCGCCGAATCGGATGTCCGACAGGCGTCAACCATCGACTTTGTGCGTCGCAGAAACAGTTCCGTATCGTAGCCTGCTGCGGCATGCGGAACCATCCCGAAGTCAGATAATGCGGAATATCTGCCCCCGATGCTCGTCAGGCCGTGATACACCCGGCGGAAGCCAAGCTTCTCGGCAACGCCCTCGAGCTTCGATCCGGGATCTGTAACACCAATGAAATGGTGACCGGCGCGATCACCGATCGATTTCTTCGTCTCTTCGAAGAAATACTGCATGTAAATGTTAGGTTCCAGGGTCGTACCGGACTTGCTCGAGACGCAGAACAAGGTGCGAGCAGGATCAATTCGCTCACGGAAGCTTCTGATCTGGGCCGGGTCTGTGGAATCAAGTACGAGCAGCTCAGGCCATCCGTCCTTCTTCCCGAATGTGAGACTGAAGACCTCGGGAGCGAGACTGGACCCACCCATGCCAAGCAGCAGAATATGTCTGAAACCATCCTCAGCCACTTCGGCAGAAAGCGCCTTGAATTTGGCTACATCTGCAAGCTGCTGGTCAACAATGTCCAGCCATCCAAGCCACTTGCTTTCGTCAGCGCCGGTCCAAACGGAAGCATCTTTGTTCCACAGACGTGCCGTGTTGTCACTCTTATCCCACTGCCGTTGAGCGGTCTCAACGGCCGTCTTGAGATCGCCTGGAAGCGAACAAGATAAGCCCGCATCCGTTCGCGATCGCCTAGTGTTGACTGAACTCATCGTCCTCGATTCCTTTCACCTTATTGAGGCGGCGCACATGACGTTCCTCACCCGAAAACTTTGCAGAAAGAAACGCCTCTGTCGCATCCTCGGCAAGCATCTGACCAATAATTCGCGCCCCCAGCACGAGCACGTTCATGTCGTCATGCTCTACGCCCTGGTGAGCTGAGTAATGATCGTGACACAGACCAGCGCGGATTCCTCTGAACTTGTTCGCCGCGACCGACACTCCCACCCCGCTGCCGCACACAAGAATGCCACGGTCGGCGTTACCGCTCCGGATATCTTTGGCGACAAGAATAGCGTAATCGGGATAATCGTCCGGCTTGCCAGGCTCGTGGGTACCAACGTCGTGAACAGTGTGGCCGAGCTTCTCGATCAATTCGATTAACCGCATCTTCATTTCATACCCGGCATGATCTGCCCCGATTGAGATTTTCATCAATCCAGGTATAGCTTATCTAGCTTGGATTGTCGGACTAGCGGCCGGCTATCAGAGATCGGTCTGATTCGGGCAAAAACAAGTTGCGCACTTCGTTCCAGTTGCTAACACGCCGGAATCGCGTTTCTCGAAGATTATGCGGGGCGGTGAAGATGATACCTTCGCCTCGAAACGCAGTCAGCTGGCGGATGTTGTCGTCGATCAGATAGTCCGCACAAACAATACTCTTGTCGCCGCAGAAAACGATCCGGCTTGACGGGATGAACGGGAAGTGTGTTTGCAACCATTCGTACTTTGGTGCGAACGAGCATGGCACTTCCATTGCCGCGCTGACGATGAATACCTCATAACTTTCACTCAGAGCACGCACAACACTCTGGCTATCCTTCATCACTTCGATGTCTGCGAAAAAGTCCTCCCGTTGAAAGTAAGAAGCCACGTGGGCTCGGTGGTCGAGCTCGATCGTTTCAAACAGTGAACGTCCATTGAAATGGGCGGGTGTGAGCGCGAGCTCGAAATCGGAGTTGTAGAGGTCGAGACAACGCTGCATCGTGTCTGCCATAACCTCATCCATATCGATTGCGATTCGCTTCATCACTTTAAGTATCGAGTACGCGGCTCCCCACAATGACGGGAGCAGTTCGGCACGAGCGGCAGCCGATCGTTGCAACCAGCGAGCCTACACCAGAATTAACTGATGTGTTTCGCCCCAGACTTTCATCGCATTACGGCCGATGAGAGGAACGAGAAAAGCTCGTGGAATTCAGCTACGCAAGCCGCAGATTTTTAGGCATATTGCTGTTGCTCTGGGCTGCAGCAGGCAGCGCTCCAGGGCTCGACGTGCGCAAGCACATCGGGCAGTACGCGCATGACGGCTGGACATCCCAGAATGGTTTGCCGGGCGAGGCGGTGTACCAAATCCAGCAGACCCCGGATGGGTACCTGTGGATCAGAACCTCTGCCGGGCTGGTCCGATTCGACGGAGTTCGGTTCGTGCTCGTCACACCGGTAGTCAATGGCCAGGCGCTCCGGGAGCCGATTCGAGCGATATGCGGCGGCGCCGATGGAGATCTTCTGGTCCGCTCGCTCTCACACACCCTGATCTATCGAAAAGGAATATTCTCCGACTATCGGCCTCCCGCACCGCTGCCCGACGGCGATGTGCGGGTGCTGTTCGAATCGAGCAAGCACGAACTTTTCATTGGATCCGACGATTTTATTTACAAAATAGCGAAAGACGGCACACCGCAGTTGCTCCGCAAGGACACCAGCCTCATCAACGGTTTCGCCGAAACCAGCGATGGCGCACTTTGGATGGCGGGCGTCAATGCCCTCTACCAATACCGGAACGGTCTGCTTTCAGTCTTTGGGCAGGACATGCTTTCGAACGCGATTTACCGTGACCGCGAGCAGAATATTTGGCTTGGCGCACACAACGGGATAGCCTTCATGAAGCATGGCGACTATCCAATGCAGACGGTCGAAAGTCGTATCCGGGACGAGATCAATGCGTTTCTGCAAGATCGCGACGGAAACTTGTGGATTGGTTCGTCGGGAGGTGGACTCGTCCGCTTAGCAAACGGCAACGCTAGCTTCTTTGGTACCAGCGATGGACTGAGTGATACGAGAGTGCTGTCGCTCTTCGAAGATCGCGAAGGAAGCGTCTGGATCGGAACTTCCGCAGGACTGGATCGGTTACGCGATGCAAAGCTGATGACCTTGACGACAAAGGAGGGGCTTCCGTCTGACCGTGTTGCGGCCGTTACCCAGACGCGCGATGGCAGTCTGTATGTCCTTTGCACCGGC
>JAFARV010000939.1 GCA_019245255.1 Acidobacteriaceae bacterium
GCGCTGCACTGGGCTGCATTTAACGGCAATGCTGAGATGACGCGCGAAATATTACGATTTAATCCGGATGTGGACGTAAAGTCACAAGAGTATGAGGGAACCGCACTCTCCTGGGCCGTTTATGGCTCCGGAAACGGTTGCCATCGGGACTCGGGAGATTTCGTCGGGACCGTTCGCGCGCTCCTGGACGCTGGGGCGACAGTGCCGCCACACGCCGTGGAACTGGAGCCGAGCGAAGCCGTAATGGAGATCCTGCCATGACTGCCAGCAAACGGCCTCTCTCGGTGACGATTTTAGGATTCGTGTATATTGCAGTGGGTACGATTGGGTTTGCTTACCACGCAACCGAGTTTTGGGGCGCCGGCGCTTTTCGATACGACACGCTCTGGATCGAGCTCGTTGAGGCGATAGCGATCGTATGTGGAGTCTTCATCCTGCGCGGCCGCAACTGGGCGCGCTGGCTTGCGCTTGCCTGGATGGCATTCCATGTCGTCGTGAGTGCCTTCCACCCGTTTCGGGAACTTGCCATGCACGCAGTGCTCTGTGCCCTTATTGCGTGGCTGCTGTTTCGCGCAGACGCAAGGCGATATTTCCGCGGTGCTCCAGTTGAACCAACATAGGTGACGGACGAAATCGGGCAACCGGGCGCCAGGCCAGTGATTGGGTGTCGAGGCCGCGATTCAGCGGCCTCGATCGTGGTTCATCGGCGCCACGCGCTAGCTCGCGACGG
Source organism: Acidobacteriaceae bacterium (assembly GCA_019245255.1). Lineage (GTDB taxonomy): Bacteria > Acidobacteriota > Terriglobia > Bryobacterales > Bryobacteraceae > Bog-105. Next base: position 731 of record JAFARV010000939.1, read on the forward strand.
CGTGCGATTTGCCGGGAACCGTTCCCATCTTCTTTGAATCGGTGGACACGATGTCCTGTAGTATTGGTTTCGCGGCTTCCGTCAGCAGGAAATCGGCCGCCTCCTCTTCGCCGAGTGTGTGCGAAAGCAATTGCGCCACTTCCCGTTCGCCGATGAGCCGCGCCATGCTGCGAGCTGTACCGTAAGCCGAGATTTCATAGTGCTCCACGGTCTGCGCCGCGCCGATGAGAGCTAGGTCGGCAGTTACATTGCCGCGTCCCTGGACCTCTTTTATTCGCTCCTGACCCGCTTCGATCAGGCCTTCCATGGCCCGGCAAGGTTTCGCTTCCGTTTTCGTGCCCAGAATTCCCAATGCCTGATTCAGGCGCTCGACGTGTGTCTGCGTCTGCGCGAGATGCTTTGTAAATGCCTCTTTCAGCTTTTGGTTGTGTGCTGCCGAGGCCATCTTCGGGAGCGCCTTGGTGAGTTGGTTCTCCGCATCCAACAGACCCTGGAGCTCTTCCGTCAGCAGTTGTGTCAATTGTGCCATTGATTTCTCCTTTGTGATGTCACCGTTTTGAACGATGTCCGCCGCCGTTACCTGGGCGGGTTGTGCGGGTTCCGGCCAACTCGGATTCGAGTTCCTGAAATGCAGGCGCTTGCACGTATTCCCACTCACCGCCCTGATTCCAGGGACCACGCGCGTCCTGTTCGCCGCGATCGCCCACTCCGGTCGAGTCGTTGAAGTATTGATTCACCAGTCCCGGAGTCGGCGGAATCTTTCCGATTGAGAAGATTGGTTTTCCCAGGCTCTCGAGAGCGAAGGCGAATGCCTTCATATGTGTGATCTCGCGTGTCATCAGAAATTGCAGCGCATCAATCGTCCCTGCGTCATCTGTGAAATCGATGAGCCGTTCGTAAACGATCTTTGCTCGTGCCTCTGCCGCAATGTTGCTTTGCAGGTCAACATTCAACTCGCCGGTAATTTTCAGATAGTCCGCCGTCCACGGATTCCCTTGCGAGTTGAAGAGATTCACCCCGCCGCCGCCTGCGATCGCGATCAGCGGATCAGCGTGTGCGGCATTTCGATCCGACTTGGTTGGTTTCAGGTGCATTCTGGCAAGCGTTCCAACTATTTCCAGATGGCTGAGTTCCTCAGTTCCAATATCCATTAACAGGTCTTTCCGCTCCGGGTCATCGCAGTTCAGGCCTTGTACGGAATACTGCATTGCGGCGGCGAGTTCACCGTTCGCGCCGCCAAACTGCTCCAGCAGCATGTTGCCGAAATGCGGGTCGGGAGTGCCGACGTTCACGGTGTACATCAATTTCTTTACGTGGTGATACATG
>JAFARV010000993.1 GCA_019245255.1 Acidobacteriaceae bacterium
GCGGCCAGCCTAAGCACGTCGCTCTCCGAGCTGGTCGCATTGGCTTGCACTTGCGTTACGGCTGGTTTGCCCTCGGTCAGTGTGCCCGTTTTATCCACGATCAGAATGTCTGCTTTCTGCAGCGTTTCGAGTGCTTCAGCATTGCGGATCAAAACACCGGACCTTGCGCCTCTTCCCGTACCGACCATCACGGACATAGGGGTTGCCAACCCCAGGGCGCACGGGCACGCGATGATTAGCACGCTCACAGCACTCACAAAAGCATTCGCCATGCGCGGTTCCGGCCCCAAAAGCAGCCACGCGATGAAGGTCACCACGGCGCAGACAACCACCGCGGGAACGAAGTAACCGGCCACGATGTCCGCCACGCGCTGTACGGGAGCTCGTGTCCGTTGTGCCTCGCCCACCAGGCGAACGATTTGGCTGAGCAGCGTCTCGGATCCCACGCGTTCGGCTTGCATGATGAAACTGCCGGTCGTGTTCACCGTGCCAGCCGCGACCGTATCACCCGAGGCTTTGTCCACCGGCATTGGCTCGCCCGTAATCATCGATTCGTTGATGGTTGTAGAGCCTTCAAGGACCGCGCCATCGACCGGAACTTTTTCCCCCGGCCGCACCCGCAAACGATCGCCGGGTCTGATCTGATCAACCGGGATTTCATGCTCATCGTCGTCAACAATGAGGCGCGCATTTTTAGGGGTGAGTTCGAGTAGCGACTTGAGTGCACTAGCAGTCCGGGCTCGTGCGCGTAGCTCCAGAATCTGTCCGAGGAGAACCAGCGTGATAATTACGGCCGCTGGCTCAAAATAGGTAGGCATCAGACCGGGCCTCAGCAGAGCCACAAGGCTAGACGCGTAGGCGATGCCCGTGCCCAATGCGATGAGCGTGAACATATTCAGGCGACGGTTTGTAACGGATGCCCAGCCCCTCTGAAAAAAAGGCGCGCCGGCCCACACAACGACAGGTGTCGATAACAGGAACTGAATCCAACCCGCTAGTCCGCCCATGAACATAAACGCGACCAAAGGCAGAGTTAACGTTACGCTGATCCAAAACCGCCGCCGCATATCGGCGAGCTCGGGATTCGGTTCTTGACCGGTGCCGGCAACCGGCTCTAACGCCATTCCGCACTTCGGGCATACTCCGGGACCCATCTGACGGATTTCGGGATCCATCGGGCATGTGTACTCGATGAGTGATTCCGGACCGGTACTCCGATTCGGTCGTACGGAAGGAGGCGGTTCCTTTGCAGGTGCGAGTGCATCTAGTTGAACGAACCCCATCGCCGATTTGGGCGCCAAATACCGCGCCGGCTCGGCGTCGAATTTTTGCTTACATCCTGTGTAACAGAAGTAGAATGTTTTCCCCTGATACTCGGTGCTTGCGGGCGCTGCCTCCGCATCGACTTGCATCCCGCAAACGGGGTCAGTAACGGTCATCGAGTCTCCATGGGCTCTCTATATGACATACCGGACACGACCAAAGATGCAGGCCACGTCCGGTGAAACGTCTGCCGAAGGAAATAGCGTCACCTATGTGAACAAGCAAGTATGTCAGTGGACACTACGTTAAAAGATCTGCTGCAGACATGCGCGGATTTACAGGACGGGTTTTGGCAGGCCGCCGCCCACGCGCAACGTGATGATCTGCAGCCCATACTGCAGCAGACGGCGGTTCAGTGGAACTCATTTGCGGACACGATCTTCGCCCTGCTCTTGCAGATCGACCACACGAGCCCCGACGCGAAGTGGAAAGCGAATCCGAACCGGGCCTGGATGAACCATTACGAGGACATCGAAGCGAAAAACGACCGGCGAATCTGTCAGGAATGCCTGCATGGTCTAGACATAGCGCAGGCCGAATTGAGGAAAGCTGCTGCGCTGAGTCATCCCCAGGTCCGGCAATTAGTAACCGAACAGCTGCAGATTTCCGCGGATCAGATGGCCGGTCTTCAGCCGTATGTTGCAAATGGCTTACGCCAATCGATTTCTCGGCAGCGCGCGAACAGCCCCGGTGGAGATCCCTCCGTCCACTAGTAACGTCTGGCCGGTGACATAACGGCTGGATTCGGCGGCGAGGAAAATTACTGCCGAATCCAAATCCTTGGGCGCGCCCGGGCGTTTGACCGGAATACGATTGCTGAGGTACTCCACCCAATCCGGGTCTTCGTACATCACTTTGTTTTGCTCGGTCCGGAACCAGCCCGGAGCGAGGCAGTTTACTGTGATGCCGTGCTTGCCCCAATCGTCGGCAAGGCTCATCACAAGCTGTCGAATGCCACCTCGGCTCGCACCGTAAGGCGCGAGACCCGCGTAGCCATTAACGCTCGTTACCGACCCAATTAAGATGAGCCGGCCGTACTTCCGGTTCACCATGTACCGCGCCGCCGCCTGGCTCACAAAAAAGCTGCCCCGTAGATTGGTGTCGAGAATCCGGTTCCAGTCGTCCCAAGTGACATCCAATGCCGGCTTGCGTATGTTCATGCCCGCATTGCTGACCAGAATGTCAAGCCGGCCGTAGTGAGCATGGGCGGCGTCGGCCATGCGTTGGATACTGTCGTAGCTGGTTACATCCAGATCGAGTGAGATTGCACGCCTGCCCAGGCTCTTGATCTCTTGCTCAAATGACAGGCAGTGATTGCGGTCCCGGCTGGTCAGAACGAGATCCGCGCCAGCATTCCCAAGAGCTCGGGCAAAATATTGGCCGAGCCCCCGGCTGGTCCCCGTCACAATCGCCACGCGGCCACTCAAATCAAACAGGTCGTTCATGGTTTCAGAATTACTTTCATGAGATTCGGTTCACGTGCATGAAGCCGATCAAACCACCCGGGGCCTTCCTCAAGTGACGCAACGGCCGTAATCAAGGGTTCGAGCTTCACGGCGGCGCGCCGCAGTAACTCGATACACTCCGGATATTCGCCTGAAGAGGCCGCCGACCCGTGCAGTGTCAATTGCTTGCTCACCACCGCCTGAAGCGGCAGCTCAATAGTAGGTGCGACGTTGCCGATCAGAACTATAGCGCCGCCTTTGCGGACTGCCTTGATTGCATTGGCTATCGTAGGCGTGCTGCCCACGGCTTCGAATGCGACATCAATCGACGCGCCTTCCGTGAGGCGTTGCAGATCGCTCAAAGTATCAGAAGTCTTCGCGTTGATGGTGGCGGTAGCGCCGAGATGTTTTGCCAGCTGCAGACGCGTATCGTCGAGATCGACCACGTAGATTCGGGGGCACTTCTTTTCACGGAGCACTTGCAGAACCAGTAGTCCGATCATTCCGGCACCGAAGACCACGGCGGTCGTGCTCTCGTCCACTTTGGTCAGCGAAACTGCGTGAACCGCAACAGCAAGCGGCTCGATCATAGCCGCATGCTCGAAAGGAACACTTTCGCCGAGCTTGTAAGTCAGGCGTTCGGGGACGACGACATACTCTGCAAACGCGCCTTCACGCCGGAAATCGGGCGTTGAGACCCCGAGCACTTGACGGTTGTCGCACAAATTCACCTCTCCTCGACGGCAGTAGTCGCAGCGACCGCAGTAGATAGTCGAGTCAAATGTGACGCGGTCGCCTTGGCGGAACTGCGATGCCGTGGCACCAACGGCCGCGACCGTGCCGGCCGCCTCGTGTCCCATAATGATCGGCGGAAGCCGGCGTCCCGTCGAGCCATCGTAGCCGTGAACGTCGCTGCCGCAAATACCGCATGCGTGCACGCGCACCAGAATCTCATCCGGCCCAGGGCGAGGCATCGGAACATCGACAATCTCCAGCCGGTTGTAGTGGGAAAGAAGGAGCGCCTTCACTCCCGCAATCGTATCGAACGGGCGGCGGCACGGGAATAACAACCCACTTTGGCTGTTACAAAGGACGAGAAATGCCCAGATTTTTCGTTTCGACACCGGAAAAAGCAGGACAGAGCCCGTTATATTATTGCGAGCTTTTTTCCCTTCTCACAGAGTCGCCGGCTCTTCTTATGCTCCATTTCACGCCTGAGTTCTGATGCTACCGTCTACAGTGAGGTGCGCTTGAAATGCGCTTTAGCTTCTCAAAATCGAAATCGGCAGTGCTGCGATGCTCCTGCTGTTCCCTCATCTTGCTCCCGGCATTGCTGGCCCAGGATACAGCAAATCATGCCGGTACGTTGCAGGAGCTAAACACATCGTTACGAGCTCTTACCAAGCGGATAGCGCCCAGCGTCGTGCAGATCCAGACAACGCGATTGGGATCGGTGGAAGACAACAGTCAGAGTACAGCGGGCTTGCTGGTCAGCAGGC
>JAFARV010000072.1 GCA_019245255.1 Acidobacteriaceae bacterium
CTCGGTTCGATGCGAAGCGGATTCCGATTCTGTTTTCAAGAGGCTTCGGGCTTTCGATTGCATAACACCCAGCAGGAACCCGATATGCAAGTAGCTATCCAGCTCTTGCGTCTCCGCCTCGGTCAACGATCCGGCTCGCGCTTTTCCTGACAGCTCGTTCACGCGGTCCTCATCGCTCATCGGCAGTTTCATCGAAAGCAGGTAGCGCGCCGCTTCGGGCGTCAGCTCGCGTTCGTCTGCTTGAATGATCCGCGCGAGAATCGCGGCTTCCGTGTTGGGGGTGACGACTTGCGAACTCATCTGTGCTTCTCCTCCCATGATCGCCGATATCGCACTCAGTACGACATCCTTTCGATCTCATCCGGCGAGGAACGGGACGGCGTTCGCCCCGTAAGCCGCGCCATTTAGGGCATGACTGCCCGCTATGCTTTCATTCGGTGCCGGACGCAGTTGGGTGTGAGCAATGCTGCCACCTCAAACTCTTCCCGTCGAAATGCCCCATTTCCGTGTAAACTATTAGGAGGTATTGCATTTGAATTATTTCCATTCCGTTTGTCCAGCGCCGGCCTGGAAGTCTTCCCGCTAGTTCCGGCATGTATCCACCGAGAAGTTTTCCTCCCCGCCGCCCCAAAGTTCGAGAAAACGTGAACGAGGCGATCCGAGCCCGAGAGGTTCGCGCTATCTTTCCCGATGGCACGGTCGAGATCATGCCGACTCCCGCCGCCGTGCGGAAGGCTCAGGACATGGGCCTCGACATGATTGTGATCGCACCCACCGCCGAGCCGCCCGTGGCCAAGGCGATGGATTACGGGCAGTGGCAGTACGAACAGAAAAAGAAGCAGCACGACGCCAAGAAGAAGCAGCACGTCATCCAGGTGAAGGAACTAAAGTTCCGGCCCAACACCGACGATCACGACTACGAGTTCAAAAAGAACCATGCGATTCGTTTTCTGAAGGATGGGAACCGCGTTAAAGCGGTTGTTCAGTTCCGCGGCCGCGAGATTGCGCACGTCGATCTTGGACGGAAGTTGCTGTTGCGCTTTGCGGACGACCTGGCAGGTGTTGGCTCGATCGAAGGTCAGCCAAAACTCGAGGGGCGCAACGCGCACGTCATCATCAGTCCGGTGAAGCAAGCAGCGAAGGAAAAGCCGCCCAAGAATCCGCCGCCACCACCCTCCAGCCCACCTTCAGCGCCTCCGAGCGTCTGAATTGAAGGTTTTCAAACGGCAGCCCCGGCGAATCAAAAGCACACCGGGTGCAGCAGGCCTACTCCGAATAGAAGAGGTATTTCCTCCACTGGTCGTCGCTCCGGCCTAGGAGCCGCATCAAGTGGCGGCTGGTATGGAGGCTGAAGGGGCGCGGAGGCCGCGATAATTTCATCCCTGCTTCTTCCGGCGTGCGATTGCCCTTCCTGTTATTGCAAGGATGACAGCACGCAACCAGGTTTTCCCAGGTGGTTTCGCCTGCGCGCGAGCGCGGGATGACATGGTCAAGCGTCATCTCGCCCGAGGGCAAGGTTTTGTGGCAGTACTGGCAGGTATAGCGATCGCGCATCAGGATGTTCTTTCGCGACAAAGCGCGCGTCTGATGCGGAATTCGCCGGTATTCCAGGAGGCGGATGACCGATGGAACGTGCAGTGTGCATTTGGCCGAGTGGATCTGTGAGGGCGCGAGCTCCTCGGCAGAGGCGACACCTTTCAAGATAAGGATCAGCGCTCTGCGGGCCGCACAGATATTGATCGGCTCATAACTTGCGTTCAGAACAAGAACAGGTCGATGTAGTCGATCCGGACTCGGCATCAGACACCCTCCCTATGTGTTTGGTGCTCTCCAATAGCGCAAGGGCCGTGGATGCGCGCCCCGAAGCAGGGGAAGCAGCCCGCTGCTCTTGCGGGGCGCGCTCGATATTGCGGCCGTTTTGCGCCGGTTGCTCAAGAAACTCCCGTCAACTTCGGTTCCACTGCGGCGACCGCCGGAGCGCTCCGCTTGTCCACTCGGGCCAATGTCAACGCGGTCACCCGCGTGGCGCCCGCCTCTTTCAATATCTTCGTCGCCGACCGCAACGTCGCGCCGGTTGTGAACACATCGTCGATTAACAAAATGCGTTTGCCCCGCACTTCATCAGGCCGCTTCACGACGAAGGAACCCTTTAGATTTTTGCGCCGTTCGGTGTCCGTCAGACCCGCCTGCGGCTGGGTATATCGTGTGCGCCCCAGAGCCTTCGACAATCTCAGTCCATAGCGCTTCGCAACCGGACGCGCCAGCAACTCCGTTTGATTGAAACCACGCTGCCAGCGCTTGCGCCAGTGTAGCGGCATCGGAATAATCGCATCAAACTGCTCATTTAGCGGCGCCGCGCGCAATAGCAGCTTCGAAAGCGGTCCTGCAAGCGTTTCGATCTTCCCGTATTTGAAAAGCTGGATTAACTGCTGGAGGGCGCCATCATAGCTGCCGAAAGAGTAGGTGGAATCGAAATTCACCTGACTCTCGCGGCAGACCATACAGAGATCATGCTCATCCAGTGGATAGGAGTCCACAAACGGCGTACGGCAGGCGGCACAGAAGTGCTCTGCCCTAAACGGCTGGGGAAGAGATAGACAGGAGGGACAAACCGGGAAACGCGAGACCGTCCTGAGAGGCTGCTCACAAATACGGCAGTCGTCTGGGAAAATCGAATGGAAAAATACCGCTGCTACCGGCCGGGCAGCCGATTGAAAGCGGACAAAAAACTCGGGTCGGCTCGTATCTGCTGTGCGAGTCGAAAGGCTAGGGAAGACTCACCCCCACTAAATGAAGAGTATACATCAGCTTGATAATAAGTGGAGAATTCACCCCCGGAGTTGCAACAAAACTTACCAGAGAGCGAAACTCTAGTGGACACATTGAGAGTGCTGGTTGTGAGTGCCCGGGGAGATCTGGACCGCGTCACCTCTGCGTTGAGCCGTGCCGGACATGCCGTAGTTGCGGTCGGCAACCTGGAAGAGGCGCGTGAAGCGCTGCTGATTCAAAGGTTTGAAGCTGTCCTGCTTGGGAGCGGCCTGCCCGCCGCGGAAGTGATCGCATTTAGTGCTAACGTCAGGCAGCTCGATAACAGTTCAGGTGCCTCTTCCCGTACGGCTGTCCTCTCGGTCGTTCCGGAATCGGCGTTGAGCACCTCATCGGCCGGCGGCGGATCGGGAGTGGATGGCTTCGTCTCCGACAGTGCCGATCCGGACACCCTGACTCTGGCAATCGCCCGGCTCGCTAGCGCAGTGGGGACCGAAACCGTCGCAAAGGATGAGTTGCCCGTCCTCGACGTCGATCAATTGAAGGAGCAGGTTGCATTCGACAACGAACTGCTTGTCGAGTTGATCGACCTCTTTCTTTCAGAACGCGAGCGACAAAGCGAAGAGATGCAGCAGGCATTTCAGGGCGGCGAGTTTGACCGCCTCTCCCGTATTGCCCACACCATAAAAGGCTCGCTGGGCAGCCTTCACGCGCTTGCGGCGAAGGCCAATGCGCAAGGTTTGGAGCTCTCCGCGAAAGAGCATGACGGTGCGAAATCCCAAGCCTTTCTCCTGGCGCTCGAACGTGATCTCAACGTCCTCGAAGGCCATTTGATCGCTGTTCGCGACTCAGCAGAGTCAGCCTAGCCGTACTGGAACGCTCTGTTAAACTGAGGTTGCTCTCGTTGGAGATGCGCCCGGTATGAGCTCCACGACAACTACGGAAATTGTCTGCGCCCACAGCCCGGATTCGGACGATGCCTTCATGTTCTATGCGCTCGCGACCAAGAAGTTGCGCTCTCGCCTGGTCACGTTCCGGCATGTTCTCGAAGACATCGAATCCTTGAATCGGAAGGCGACAGAAGGGCTCTACGAGCTAACAGCAATCTCGTACCACGCGTATCCATATGTAGCTGACAAGTACGTGCTGATGGCAAGCGGATCAAGCGTCGGAGACGGCTACGGACCGACAGTGGTCAGTGCTCATCACATGGCGCCGGAGGAATTGAAGGGAAAGAGAGTCGCAATTCCTGGTGCTATGACTACTGCGTTCCTGGCGCTAAAACTCTTTCAGCCCGTCTTTGAGCACATCGTAATTCCGTTCGATAAGATTCTCGACGCCGTTAAGGATCGCGAGGTCGACGCCGGTCTCATCATCCATGAAGGCCAGCTGACCTACGGGCACGGCGGATTACATTGCGTGATCGATTTGGGCAAGTGGTTCAAGCACGAATACGGGCTACCGTTGCCGCTTGGCGCGAACGCAATGCGGCGCGATCTGCCGGGCCAGGTCCAGGCCGAGTGCTCACGCCTGCTCAGGGAAAGCATTCAGTATTCGCTCGATCACCACGAAGAAGCCCTGAACTATGCGATGCAGTTCGCGCGGGACATGGATCCCGCACTGGCAGAGCAGTTTGTCGGCATGTACGTCAATCACTTTACAATTAGTGGCGGCGAAATACTGCCAAAGGCCGCTCAAAAGCTGCTCGATCTCGGCTTTGAGGCTGGCCTGATTCCGCATAGAGCGAACGTAGAAATGGTGGCTTGACCCACCGCGCCCGCGACATACTGGGTTAACGATACTGTAGTGAGTATGATTGGCTGCCTGGCCCGCACGCTTTTCGCGATTTCACTCATGCCGCTGCTGGTTGCCGGCCAGAGCGAGGACGGTTACAACACGAATCAGCGGATCAATAAGATCCGGCAACTCGGGAAAACTGATTCTCAGGCCATACCGGTGCTCGCCGGCTATTTAAACGATCCCGATCGCGACATCCGCGTGGAGGCCGTACGGGCAATTATTCGGATCGGTGGCGGTGGTTCACTCGATCCGCTGGTTAAAGCCACCCGCGACAACGATGCTGAAATTCAAAACCTCGCGACTGATGGCATCGTTAACTTTTATTTGCCCGGCTATCTACCTCGAGGCGTTCTCACCGCGCCGTTCACGCGCGGCGTACGGCAGCTCAAATCATTAATGTCGGCGCGCAACGATCAGACGATCGGGGCCGACATTACGGTTCGCCCCACAGTGGCCGATGCCGTTTCGGATCTCGTCGCCCACGGAGCCGGATTCGACGTCCGCGCCAATGCTGCGCGCGCCGCCGGCATCCTTCGGGACCGGGCCGCACTTCCATCCCTGCAACAGGCTCTGCGCACCAAAGATACAACATTGATCTTTGAATCTCTGGTCGCCCTGCAAAAGATTGGCGATCCGTCCGCGGGCCCAAGCGTATCGTTCCTGGCGCGCGACTTAGATGACCGCATACAGATGACAGCTCTCGAGACGATCGGTGACTTGAAAGCCTCCGACGCAGCTCCGCAGGTGCGCCTTGCTCTCGCGAACGCACGAAATGCCAAGGTCACGCGTGCAGCTCTGGCTGCTCTCGCGATGCTCGGTCTGGAGCCCGATCGGCCGACATTCCTGAAGTATGCATCCGATTCCGATCCGCAGCTCCGAGCCTCGGCACTCGAAGGTTTAGGCCGGCTGCGTGAGCCCCAGGACTATCCAGCACTGGAAGCCGCCTACAACGAAGCGAATGCAGATTGGCGCGTGCATCTCGCCGCTGCATTTGCTCTCGTAAGCGAAGGTAAAGTGGATGCCGCAGAATTCAGCCCGCTTCGGTATCTCATTGAAAACCTGGACGCGCGTAACCGCGGCAACATCGCGTCGGCGTATCTGATTGAACTATGCCGGCGCGACGACGCCCGCAAAGCCGTTTTCGGTTTGGTCCAGGAGGCAACGTCCGGCCAGAAGGTCGCGCTCTGCGACATTTTAGCCGCGACGCACAAGCAGGACGTCGTGCCCGTGCTGTCAACTCTGACGAAAAATATAAATCCGGACGTAGCCCTTGCCGCGGCACGCGGGTTACGAACACTACAGTCTCCGAAGCTTTAGCCGCGAGTACCGCAGGTGCCCAGGCTGGGTGGTCCAACCTCGCCTTCCATGCGCCTTCGTCCTGAACCCCCACGTGTCACCATCAAGTTTCACAGTGAAAATCGCGACCTATAACGTCAATTCCATACGCAAGCGGCTTCCAATCGTCGTCGAGTGGCTGCGCCAGAATCAGCCGGACATCATGTGCCTGCAGGAAACCAAAGTGCAGGACCATGAGTTCCCGGTCGAGATTTTGAAAGAAGCAGGCTATTCCTCCATGTATCGCGGCATGAAGAGCTTCAATGGCATCGCAACCCTGACGCGTGAGCCTGCCGAGCACGTTTTCTTCGGACTCCACGAAGGGCCGGATAACGAAGACTGCCGTATCGTCCAGACGGTGGTCGACGGTGTGCCCATCATAAACTCGTATGCACCGCAGGGCCACAGTATTTCGAGCGATAAGTACACGTTCAAGTTAGCCTGGTTCCGCCGCATCCACCGTTATTTTCAAGAGCACCTGGACCCGGCAAAGCCGGCTGTATGGTTAGGCGATCTGAATGTCGCGCCGGAACCCATCGACGTGTACCATCCCGACAGACGCGTCAACGATCCTGATTTCCATATCGACGCCCGTAATGCCTTTAAGGAGGTCGTGGCGTGGGGATGGATTGACCTGTTCCGGAAACTTCATCCGGAGCGGATCCAATACACCTATTGGGACTATTTTCGCAGCGCGTTCAAGAATAATTGGGGCTGGCGCATTGACCACCTTATGGCAACGGCACCGCTCGCCGGTAAATGCAGCCGGGTTGAGGTTGATGTCGAACCGCGCAAACTGCCAGATACCTCCGATCACACCATCGTGTGGGCGGAGTTCGAAATCTGAACCCAGCTCCAAAATATCGAAGCCCACAAACTCCAACCGGAATCTGTGGGCTCGCGGAAAACAACTCGAAGCGTGATTACTTGGCCTTCTTCTGTTTCTGCTGACCGACACGGACCTTGAAGTGTTGCTGCTTGGCTTCCTGGTATGCCTTGTGATCGTGGCGCGCAACCGCGTCTGCCAGGTAGGCATCCACGTTGGCATCCCTCGGCAGGACTGCCATCAACGTAAAATTCTCATTGCAAGTCGGGCAAAACGGCCGGAAACGCTTTACATTCGGAATAGCCATACGTTGTCAGAATAACATGTAATTCAGCCGTTTACATGGTTTCCGATGATATTTGCCAATGTGTTACTGCGCCCTAAGCTCGCGTGGAGCTCACCGGCAGATCCACTCGCCCTGCGCCCCGCGCGGGCACACAATCGTAAAAAGCCGGGGCGAGCCCGAACCGTTGTCGATATGCCGAATCGAGCCGCTCCTGGAAATGGCTCATCTGGCCGGGTGCGACCAGATTAACGGTACATCCGCCGAATCCGCCCCCGGTCATACGCGCCCCGTACACCCCAGGTAACTTGATCGCGGTATCTACCAGGAAATCGATCTCTTCGCAGGTAATCTCGTAATCGTACTGCATGCTGCGGTGCGAGGCGACAAACAGACGGCCCATTTCGTCCAGATCGTTCGCTCGCGATGCGGCGGCGAAATCGAGCACCCGCTGTGAATCCGAGATAACATGCCGCGCGCGCTTCCGGGGAACCAGCGGGATACTCTCCTGTATCTCCTGAAAGAAGCTGAGCGAAACATCCCGGAGGCTCTTCACATCGCCATTCAACTGCTTAATGGCGGCTACGGCTTCCTGACATTCCGCGACACGCTCGCGGTACGCGGATGTCCCGAGCTCATGCTTAACGTTTGAGTTCACTGCGACGATCGAGACACTATCCGGGAGACGGACGTACTGGTGCTCCAGACTGCGGCAATCAATCTGAATCGCGGCATGTTCCCTGCCAAAAACGGATGTGTACTGATCCATGATGCCGCAGGGCATCCCCACGAACTGGGTCTCTGCGCGCTGGGCAACACGGGCGAGTTCAACGGGTTCAATGGAACGCGATCCGAGTAACGCGAGCGCAGTGCTTACTTCAAGCGCCGCCGAAGAACTCAGCCCCGAACCAGCCGGCACTTCGCTCGCAATCCAAACGTTGGCGGCGCGAACGAGTATGCCAAGTTTCGTGAGCTCGTGCGCTACGCCGATCACGTAGTCGCTCCATTCTCCCGATGCCTTCGCATCTGCTATGAATGCTACAGGAACTGAAGCTTCGTCACTCCAGTCGTGCGAATAGATCCGCAGGCTACCGTGCTCGGCGGGCGCGATGGCGACATAGCAAGCCATTTCGAGCGCGATGGGAAAGACGAAACCAAGGTTGTAATCGGTGTGCTCGCCGATCAGATTTACCCGGCCTGGCGCACGGTAAATGTCGGGATTGGCAGTCGTCCCAAAGTGTTCGCAGAAACCGCTTATGATTTCTTGCGGTATGAGAGCCAAAGCAGGCAACCTCCAAAAACCAGCAGCGTCAGACCACACCAGAGGTTCACGTTTACCGCAGGATCGAGCGGCGCTGTTACCCGTGGATTCAGCACGCCGTAAATTGCAACGATCAAGCCCAGCGTGCCAAACAGAATTCCAATGGGGCGGCGGAGATCGTCCATTTGCGTCTACCAGTAAATAACGTTCATGACAACGAGTACGGCTAGCACTATAATCGCAAGCGGGCCGGGCCGTTTATACCATGGGGCTGCTTCTTCCTGCGGGATGTCAGTCACACCATAGACCAGATTGTGAAGCTCGGGCTCGGGCTTGGGGCGCGTCACCAGACTCACCAGGAAAGTGACAACGAGACAGGCAGACCAGCCGAGTATGGCAATCCAAAAATTTTGGGCCATAGCGGACGGGAACGTGTGAACCACCCCGAACCATCCGCCCTTGTGTTCCGCTATCGTAAGTCCGAACGTCAAGGTGGCGCTGATCGTTCCGGCAAGCAGTCCGTAGAAGGCTCCGTCGCCAGTCGCACGCCGCCAGAACATCCCGAGCAGGAATGTCGCGAATAGCGGCGCATTCACAAACCCGAATACGAGCTGCAGAAAATCCATGATATTGTTGAAGTGCGTTGCAAGATACGCGGTGGCTACGGACAGTACGACACCGAGGATCGTGGTTACACGTCCAACCCACAAATAGTGAGAATCAGGCGCATGGCGCTTGAGATAGCTCTGATAGATGTCGTACGTGAACACGGTGTTGAATGCGGTCACGTTTCCGGCCATTCCAGACATGAATGATGCCATCAAGCCAGTGAGCCCGATTCCCAGGAGCCCCGAAGGATAAAACTGAGCCATGAGCGTTGTGAGCACCTGATCGTAGTCGTACGTGGTGCCACCCGGCTTAAGCGGAATCGTGTAACCCGTGGCCGAGCTCATCAGCGCCACTGCAGCAATACCAGGCAAAATGACGACAAACGGCATGAAGATCTTCGGGAACGCCGCAAACAACGGGGTTTGCCGGGCGCCGTGCATGCTGTCCGCGGCCATTGCCCGCTGCACAACCAGGAAATTGGTGCACCAATATCCAAACGAGAGCACGAATCCAAGTCCCGCCACTAATCCGAACACTTCCACTCCCATCGGATTCTCGTTTGCGTGCGCCACGTACGTCCACGAATGAGTCATCACAGCGGGCAATTGTGCTTTGATCCCGCTCCACCCCCCAGCCCGGTATACGGCGAGAATGGAAAGCGGTGCAAACCCGAGCACGATGAGAAAGAACTGCACTACCTCGTTGTAGATGGCGCTCGTGAGGCCACCGAGCAGTGTGTAAATGAGAACGATAACCGCGGAAAGCAGAACAGAGTTCGTGAAGCTCCACCCGAGAACAAGTTCAAACAACAGGCCGAGCGCATACATGCTGATTCCGGACGAAAAGATCGTCATGATCGCAAACGTAATTGCGTTCAATCCGCGTGTCTTTTCATCAAAACGAAGCTTGAGGTACTCAGGGACGCTGCGCGCCTTGCTGCCATAGTAGAACGGCATCATGAATACTCCGACGAATACCATCGCCGGCACCGCACCGAGCCAGTAGAAATGCGCAGTCATGATGCCGTATTTCGCTCCGGACGCGCACATGCCGATCATTTCCTGTGCACCCAGATTGGCCGCGATAAAGGCGAGGCTGGTGATCCAGACGGGAACCGAATGGCGCGAAGTAAGAAAGTCTTCGCTGGTTGATATGTTACGTTTTGCCAGCCAACCAATGCCTAGGACGAAGGCAAAATAAATGACCAAACTGACGTAGTCGATCGCATGGAGGGTCAATGAAGCTCCTGCTTTTCCCCGGAAATTGTATCGTAGGTCCTGGAAACGCCAAGCGGCTGCGTGCGCTTTGTAATGATTAATTTCGTTGATCAGCCCTTCTGCTTCACGGCGAAGCGGCTCTGACGGGATATGTTTGCGCGAGCTATCCGCAATGCGTTCGATGAACTAAATTTCCGTTCTGCACGGAGAAAACCCACACTCGCGGTGATCGAGCTGGCCGGGATTGCGGTGGCCATAGCGTTGATCAAAGATCTGCTCGAACCGCATAGGAACTGGGCCTTTGATCTCGAGGTCGTTATTGCGATCTGGGCAACGGCGCTCGCGACGACACTCGCGCCGGCTTGGGCAAAAGCGCTGGGGAAAGCACACGCCGACACGTTGCGCAGAGAAAAAGGTGAGCTCTTTGCCAAACGCCTGGACACCAAGGGCAAGCTTGAGATCGTCTCTGCGTCGAGACTGTGTATCGGCGACACTGTTCTAATCGAGGCCGGCGATTTGATACCTGGCGACGGAGACATAGTCGAGGGCATCGCTTCGGTCGACGAATCTGCTATTACGGGCGAGAGCGCACCGGTGATCCGGGAATCCGGCGGCGCCCGAAGCGCAGTAAGCGCAGGCGCGCGCGTCTTGTCGGATCACATCAAAGTACGAATTACTTCCAATCCCGCCGAGACTCTGCTTGATCGCATGGCGGCGATGGTGGAAGGCGAGGACCGTGACCTGACACCGGATGAAATCTCGGCCGCCCATATGGTAGCGGCTCTGACGCTCGGAGCACTCCTCAGCACGCTCATGCTAGCTCCGCTCGCCATGTATGCGGTACTCGCCACAGGCGATCTTTCCGTAATTACTGTACTTGCTTCCT
>JAFARV010000109.1 GCA_019245255.1 Acidobacteriaceae bacterium
ATACCGAATTCATTCAGCTTCCTGGTAAAAGCCTGGTTGGCATACACGTGATCGTAATTTGCATCGTTGCGGGTCCAATCAAACTTGAATCCTCGCAGTGATTTGAGGTTGTCGGCATATCGCGGAATCATGGTCTCCAGGTAAAAATTATTGCGGAACCGATCCATGAGAGTGGCATCGATGATCAACCGGCCATTTTCCTGCCGCGCCGGCTGGTCGACGAACAGGGGAGGCTTGGCCGGGTTCGGTAGATGAGCCTGAAACATGGTCGTGAAGATCCGTGTGCCTGCATCTTTCTTCACGTCATCCATAGATTTGGCGTTCGTCAAAATGTCCCATTTAGGTATCGTCATGCTGACGCCGACTCCTGTCCCCGTTCCAACCGGGTGCATTGCATACACCGAGCCAAAAACGTCCGGGTGACGCATGGCCAGGCGGATGGCTCCATAACCTCCGATGAAGATTCCCGCTATGCCTCGTGAGTCTCTGTTGGGTATGGTTTTGAAATTCGCATCGATATTGGGCACGAGTTCCTGAACCATGAAATCTTCCCAGTTACCAGTCGTTGGGGAGTTTACGTACCACGAGGTTCCAAGCGGTGTGTTCATATCGACTGCAACGAGAATGAATTTCCTGATCACACCGTCTGCGATGGCCCGATCAAACAAACTCTCCGCATCTCGGTGATCAAAGTCGAAACGATAGCTATCCTCAAATGGGTTCGGAAGAAAGTAGATCACGGGGTATCGGAGCGGAGATGCGTCGTACCCGGGAGGCAGATAGATCGCCATTTTCCGCTCTGGGCTGGTGCCGATCTTGTTTTCTGCAAACTTCGTGGAGGTGAATTGTCGGTCCACGACTCTGCCCTGCGGCGTTTCTGATGAAGCAGAACTCAATGCGATGAACAGAAGCGCAATTGCTCCAAACGGTAATGCCAGTCCTGGAGCAGCGAGCCATGGCCGCCAGCTCTTCCACAGTTCCAAATGGCGGCGCATCACCAGCCCGAACATCTCCCATATGCCGCGCCACCCAATTGTTCGTGTTTCGATCAGGTCGCCTAAAGCAACCTCACGTTCAGCGGGAGCCAGTTGCAGAGCGAGAGCTTCGACGAGCCTCCACAAAAGATTTATCACCCAGCCTCCTCGCTATCTTGAATCGCCCAAGGCGCGCGACCGCTGACGCGGATGATCGTTTCATAAAAACTGCTCGCCGCGGCTTTGCCAGCACTCGTCACACGCACCATCATTCTCGATCGGCCGCCCCGTTGAGGTGTGCCTTCGGCCATCCAGGTTTTGACGAGTCCTTTGGCCTCAAGGCGGTCGACGGTTGTATACAGCGCACCGATCGAACAAGCCCGGCCTGTAGCCTGCGGGGTCGCGTCCGGCGGCCTGTGCCGCTATTGTGCAGCAACTGCACCGTACTCCGCGTAGCTGCCGAGGAAGTCCTCAATCCCGCCGTCGTGGAAGTGCCAGATCCGGGTTGCGACCTCATCGATCAGGTCCTCGTCATGTGTGACAAGAAGGACCGTACCGTCATACTTCTGTAGCGCGATATTCAGGGCGTTGATGGACTCCAGATCGAGATGGTTTGTGGGTTCATCGAACACCAGCACGTTTGGTTTCTGAAGCATCAACTTGCAGAAGATCAGGCGGGCCGCCTCGCCTCCGGACAGGGCCTCGGTCGGTTTGGCACCTTCTTCACCCTTGAACAACATTTGCCCCAGTAGACCGCGGATCTCCTCGCGTGAAGCCTGTGGATCCCAATTGTGAAGCCACTGCTCGACGGTCGTACCGTCAGGAATGCCCGGCCGGTGATCCTGGGCGAAGTAGCCGATCTGGACCTCGTGGCCCCAGGTGACACTTCCAGAGTCGATACCGACATCCTTGTCGTCGACACCGGGTCCATCTGCCAAAAGTGCCTTGAGCAAGGTCGTTTTACCCGCGCCGTTTCGCCCCATCAGGGCGACTTTCTCTCCGCGCTGGATGTTGGCACTGAAGTCTCGGATCACCTCCAGATCGCCGTAGCCCCGCGTCACTCCTTTGCACTCGAGCGCATGCCGCCCGGAGGGCCGCTTCATATCGAATCGTATGTATGGACGCTGGATATTCGAGCGAGCAAGTTCCGTGGTTTGCAAGCGCTCGACTTCCTTCTTGCGCGAAGTGACCTGGCTGGCACGCGTACCGGCGCTGAAACGTGCGATAAATTCGTTGAGCTGAGCGATTTTCTTCTCGCGCTGCGCATTCTCCGCTTCAATGCGCGCTCGGACCTGTGTCTTCTGCAAGACCATGTCGTCGTAACCGCCCGTATACGTAATGATGGCCTGGTAATCAATGTCGGCGGTGTGGGTGCTGACACTGTTCAGGAAGTGCCGATCGTGTGAAATTACAACCAACACGCCCTCATAATGCGTGAGGAAATTCTGCAACCAATGAATGGATTCGAGGTCGAGATAGTTAGTCGGCTCATCGAGCAGCAATGCCTGCGGACGGCCGAAAAGAGCTTGAGCGAGGAGCACACGGACCTTCTGACCGCCCTGCAACTCACCCATGTTGCGGTGATGGAAGGGCTCCGGAATATCGAGACCGTCGAGTAATACCGCGGCATCGCTTTCTGCGGAGTAGCCGTCTTCTTCAGCGACCACACCCTCCAATTCGCCCAATCGCATTCCATCTGCGTCGGTCAACTCCGGTTTTGAGTAGAGGGCTTCACGCTCCTCGAGCGCGTTCCAAAGCGGCAGGTTACCCATGATAACCGTGTCAACGACGCGGAACTGGTCGAACGCAAACTGATCCTGCCGCAGGACGCTGACCTTTTTCGGGCGTACTACCGACCCCTTCTGCGGCTCCAATTCGCCCGAAAGCAATTTCATGAAGGTGGACTTACCTGCCCCGTTTGGGCCTGTAAGTCCGTAGCGGCGGGTCGGCAAGAAGGAGGTCGTGACATCCTCAAACAGAATCTTGCCGCCATAGCGCATGCTTACATTACTTACTGAAATCATTGAGAAAAGACCAGGTGGGAACTTCCAGTTTATCGCACGCTCGGTACGCTACGCCCGCGCTCGATATGCGCTGCGCACCCCTCGGCATTAGCGCGGATCGAACCCTCGTGCGGTTGACTTAGCCGGACCTCTTCGTGGTCCATCGCCGGAGAAAAACTG
>JAFARV010000116.1 GCA_019245255.1 Acidobacteriaceae bacterium
ACGATCGGCTTGACAATTCGGCGGGAGAGAACGCGCGAGAGATCACGGCGAAACTGCTGAAGCTGACGCCAAAAGCTCCGATCCGCTACGCGGCGCTGGGTGTCGGCGGCCGCATCCGGCTGTTTCAGAACTACACCTCCAACCACGAAGCGATCAAGACAGCGGTTCGGGTGATCACAGGCGCGGGAAAGAAGGGCGATCCGCGCGACATGGACGTAGATGCGGAGAAGGGGCTCATCGACATCGCGCAGAGTGGAACGGACGCGTCAGGGAAAGCTGCCAGCGCGCAAGACCGTGAGTTAGCAAAAGTCATGCTTACAGCGCTCCGGGATGGGCAGCGCTGTATTCAGGATCAACATGCATCGCCAGTGTTCGGCGGATTGCTGGCGCTTGCGCGCTCCGAACGCGAGATGCCTGGCCGAAAAGTGATAATTTATTTTTCCGAAGGACAGCCATCGGGAAGCAACGCAGTAGACATGATGCGCATGATTGTGGGGGCGGCAAACCGCGCGGGTGTGACGATTTACGTGATCGATTCGAACGCGCTGGATCCGGTGGTGATGCAGGGGCTTCAGGTCGCGCTTGCAATAACGAACATGTCAGCTCCTGCGGCGCCTGGCCCTTCGAACCCGATTCCTCCCGGCATGGTGACGCAGATAGGCGAGCAGATGGGCCGCATCGAACTGGACGGTATGGCCGGGCTGCGCAGCCCGCTCGCGATGCTGGCAAGCGGGACAGGTGGTAAGTACATCGGCGCGGCGGAGGGCCTGAAGAAATCAGTGCAGCGGATGTTCGAGGACATGACCTCCTATTACCAGATCACGTACGTTCCGCCCGAGCATGACTACGACGGCAGCTTCCGGCCGGTAACGATCAGTCCTCTGCGACGAGGGCTGAAGATTACGGCGCGATCGGGATATTTCGCGACCCCGCCGAGTACGGGTTCGGGCGTGCGCCCATTCGAGGCGCCGCTGCTGAAGGTCCTCGAGAAGCCTAATCTTCCCATCGACATCGACTTACGTTCTGAGGTGCTGCGGCTGGGACAACTCGCCGACGGTGACGAGAACTCGCTGGCGGTTGAGGTACCAATGAACGACATCGAGTTCAACCAGGATGCGAACACGGCCCGGTATTCGGCCCATATTTCAGTGGTGTCTCAGATCAAAACCGAGTCGGGAACATTGGTACAGCACTTTAGCGAGGACATTCCACGCCATGGAGACCTCGAGTTCCTGGAGCGCGCGCGGTCTGAGACGATCACGATTCAGAGGCACTTTACCGCGCCGCCCGGCGACTATATTCTCGAGACAGCGGTTATGGATCGGAACAGCGGCAAAGCAGGCGGCATACGATCCAAGTTCCACGTAGCGAAAGCAAGCGATGGGCCCAGTCTGAGCGACATCGTTTTCGTTCGACGCCAGGTACCGCTGAATGCCGAGATCGACGGAGACGAACCACTGCGTTACGAGGATTCGAAGCTATTGCCAAACTTATCGGGGGCAGTTCCCGCGGGCGAGAAGAGTCTGTCGTTCTTTTTTCTGATCCATCCAGCAAAGAACATGCCAGCAAAAAACGCCGCGGAGCGCCCCAGAGTAGAAGTGGAGCTGCGGCGAGATGGGCGGCGGATCACACGGCAGCCACTCGAACTCCATAATCGCGGGAAGGGACCCATACCCTACCTGCTCTCGCTGCGGTCCACCGCACTGCCGGCAGGCAAATATGAGCTAGCGAGTATCTTGACTGAAGGTGAGGACACTGCGGAGCGCAAAATCGAGTTCGTAGTAGCGGGGTCCGAGACCGCCGCTAAGGATGCCGATGCCAAGACCGACGCGCGAGCCGTCCAGCCCAAAGCGGAGGCACTTATCTTTACGGAAGCGGATGATCTCCGCGCGCCTGCAGAAGCCCAAATTGCCGAGTTACTCTCGAGGGCGCAGCAGAAGGCGGGCACGTACGTTCAGTCCTTGCCGAACTTTATCTGCATCGAACGAACTGAGCGGTCCGTGGATCCGAGCGGGTTGGGCCGGTGGCACCACAAAGACAATATTGCAGAGTTGCTGCGGTATAACGACCGGCAAGAACGTCGAGTAACCCTCGAGGTGAATGGGCGAAAGAGTAGCCTGGAGCGGGAGGATTTCAAAGGTACGCTGTCGTACGGGGAATTCGGTGGGATGTTTGAGGCCATTTTCCGCCCTGAAGCGAAGGCCGCCTTCCACTGGAAGCAGACCGACATGCTAGGCAACGCGACAGTTCAGGTCTTCTCATACAACGTAACCCGCGATACGTCCGATTTCACGATTCGTGACGACAGCGGGGTTGCCGGGAAGGTAGCTTTTCACGGTCTTCTCTATATCGACGAGACCACGAACGAAATCCGCCGGATAACGATGGATGCGGTCGAGGTTCCCGAGAATTTCGTAATCCGGACCGCTTCGTTCGCGGTCGATTACGATTACGTCGATATCGGCGGACACGACTATCTGATGCCTGTATCAGGATCGATGACGGTCGGAAAGGGCAAACGAGGCGTAGTTTTGAATGAGATTGAGTTCCGGGACTACCGCAAATACGGCGCCGAGTCCTCGTTACGGTACGAATAAGCCCCCACGCTAGCACCAGATGCAGTCCGGGGACGCGTCGCCGTGCCCCAGCTGTCACGCGTTGGTAATGCAGCTGTAACACTGCTTGGGTAACTTTGGAGTGGTTTTCCTGACAACGGTCCCCACGTAAGGGCGCTGCTCGAAGTGTCGCCGGACCGCACAACAAACGGTAAGGGAGTATATGAAAGCAAAAAGGCTCTGGAGAGCGCTCTGTCTATCTGTGCTGGCCGTGCAGTTGTGGGCCCAGGCTCCGGCGAGCGGCACAGTGCAGCAGCAGACGGATGGGCAATCAACTGCGCAGCCGATCGGCAGCGATGAAATCAAACAGCTTCGCGATCGGATCGCCAAGCAGGAAGAGGAGATCAAGAAGCTCGAACAATCGGTCGAGGAACAGCGGACGATGCTGGAGCAGGCCATCAAGAGTAACACCGCGCCGGCCCCCACGACCGCCACAGCAAACCCGGCGCCTGCTACGGCCGCCGGCCCCGAACTGATGGGAAAGGCTGTGAGCGCCGATGTTGTTCCGGTGGTCAACAATGTAGCCCGTGTGAGCAGGCGTGGGCCGCAGATCCGCGAAACTACAGCGCCTCCGTCGCCGCTGTCGATCAGCATCGGCAACACGACGTTCACGCCGCTGGGCTTCGCTGACGCCACATTCTTCCTGCGGTCGACGAACGTCGGCAGCGGCATCGGCACGAATTTCGCCGGCATTCCATTTAACAGTGCCGCGGGCGGGAAATTGTCTGAAACGAACTTTACGGCACAGAACAGCCGCATCGGTATGAGGATCGATTCCAATTTCCTCGGCTGGAAAGTACTCGGCTATCTCGAGGCTGACTTCCTGTTCAACAACAATGCGAATAGTTTTCAGATCAGTAGCAACTCTGCCGGTTTCCGGCTGCGTAACTATTTTGCCGATGTGCAGAAGGGCGGGTTCGAAGTACTCGGGGGTCAAGATTGGAGCATGCTGACTCCAAACCGCAAGGGCATTTCGCCAATCCCCGGTGACATCTTCTATACGCAGGACATGGACACGAACTACCAAATCGGCCTGGTGTGGACGCGCGCACCGCAGTTCCGGTTCATCGCACACCCGAACGAAAATGTTGCCTTCGGCGTTGCGCTGGAAAACCCGCAGCAGTACATTGGCGGCGGAAACGGCTCGGGGGCCGTGGCGCTTCCGAGCGGCTTGTCAAGCATCATCGGCCAGTTCCAGTACAGCCCGGGACTGAACGTTGCAAACTCGATCACCAACGTGCCTAACCTGTTTCCGGATATTCAGGCGAAGCTGGCAATTGACGGTACACCCGGCGGGCGTGCGATGCACTTTGAGGTTGCCGGTGTCGTACGCGGGTTTAAGGACTACCTGTTGCCGGGCGTTGGCGGATCGGCCGGCGTTGCGGGATCACACACGGCGGTTGGCGGAGGCGGCGAGATCAACTCGAATCTCGAGGTCTTCAAGAACTTCCGCCTGATTGAGAACGTGTTTTTCAGCGATGGCGGCGGCCGCTATATCTTCGGATCGGCTCCTGACTTCGTGGTAAGACCGAGCGGTGCGATATCGCCGCTGCGCGCAGACTCGACCGTCGACGGTTTTGAGGCGCAGGTGACGCCCAACACACTTCTGGCCATGTACTACGGCGGTCTGTACATCGGCAAGGACGTGGTAATCGATGCGAATGGGAAGACTCCGGTCGGCTATGGTTATGCGACATCCGCCGGAACACAGAACCGCTACGTGCAGGAGTTGACCTTCGACTGGGTGCAAACGCTCTGGAAGAACAAGAACTACGGAGCGCTGTCCTTGATCAATCAGTACTCATATGTGTTCCGTGAACCGTGGTATGTGGCTCCGGGTACAGCGGCCGCGGGTGGCCCGAGACAGGCGCATACGAATATGATCTGGGTTGACTTGCGCTACACGCTTCCGTAGAACGTTTTCAAGACGGCAGCAGAGGGCATCGGTTTCGGCCGGTGCCCTTTTTATTTGATGTGGAACGAAGCCAGGCGAGGGGGCGCGGCCGGATCGCCTCGGTGCTGTCATATTTATAGCGTTCAGAAATCCTGTGACCGAGCTCGAGTGCAACATCGCCAATGAGATTCGGAACGGCGGATCAATTCCCTTTGCGCGGTTTATGGAATTGGCGCTGTATGAGCCAAAGCTTGGGTATTACCGGAATGGACGCGATCCGTTTGGAGTGCCGGGCGATTTCTATACAGCGGAGCAGTTGCAACCGGTGTTCGGAGAGATGGTAGCCGCCTATACGGCGCGATGCGCAGAGGATGCGGGCGGCGCATCCGACTTTTCGGTCCTCGAAATCGGCGCGGGAAGAGCGGAGCTCGAACCGTTTCTGCGTAGATGGAGGTATGTGCCGTTCGACTTTGGTCGCGGCGCCTTGCCGAAGAGCGTGACGGGTCTGGTAATTGCTAACGAATTCTTCGATGCTCTTCCGGTACACCTCTTGCGTAAGGAACGGAACGACTGGCTGGAGCTGTGCGTCGGCTTAAAGGGAAATGAGTTCGTGTTTGTTCAGTCCGGCGAAATCCCGGCCGAGCTCATCGAGTATGCGAGGCGATATGCAAGGGATGTGGAAGAGGGAAGCATTGTAGAAGCAAGCCTTGCGGCTTTGGAGTGGATCGCGTGCATAAGCAGAATTCTCGATCGAGGCAGGTTGTTGGTGATCGATTACGGGTATGAAGCCAAGGAGCTGCGGCGGTTCGGCCAAGGCTCTCTGATCGGCTACCGCAGGCACCAGGCGAAGGACGACGTGCTGGCTGCGCCTGGCACGAAGGACATCACGGCCCACGTGAATTTCACCGCGCTGCGCGATGCGGCGAGACGAAGCGGGTTTCTGGAGCGAAAAACGTGCGCATTCGCGGAGTGGGCACGATCGCTGTGGGACGAGGAAGAGTTCAGGCTCCGGTGGGAGACCGCAAACAGGCGATGGAGACTGCAATGGAAGCAATTGGTGTTTGGTTTGGGAGAGACATTTCGAGTGATGGAGCTCAAAAAGCAGGCTGGAAAATAAAAAGCCCCCGAGAAACTCGGGGGCGGAGGTTATCAGAATCAGATCCGTCTGAGCGGATCGCCGTTACTTCTTCTTCTTGGCCGGAGACTTCTTTGCAGCTTTCTTCGCCCCGGTCTTCGAGCTGCTTGAGCTCTTTTTGGTTGCGTTCTTCATTCGACTGATTTCTCCCTAACGTAAAATTTGCGATCCGATAGAGATCGCAGCGTGATTCATATATAAATTTGTTCGCAATGGAAGTCAAGAGAAAAATGAACATAGGGGCATGCGGAGGCGAGATTGGGAGCCAGAAAGACAAAAAACGTAATCGAAGAATTTGTTTTAAGGTTTGAGGGGTGCCCTTGGATGTGTCGAGAGAAGGTATGAGAGGTTCCTTCGGACGGCGTTTGGCACTGCTCTCCCTGTGCGGGGCGATGATTGTTGTTCCCGGCTGCCGGAAGAAACATGGCGGGAACGCGAACATTCCACCCACAACACAGCCCTCGGGCGCAGCACCGCAAGCGTCAACGCCGGTGCCGGCAGTGGCGGTGGGATATACCGAGCAGGGCATCGCAAGCTGGTACGGAGTGCCTTTTCACGGACGCGCTGCTGCCGACGGCGAGATCTATGACATGGAAACGCTGGTGGCGGCTCATCGCACTCTTCCCTTCAACACCTGGCTGAAGGTCACGAACGTAAACAACGGCAAGGCTGTCACGCTACGTGTGATCGATCGCGGCCCTTTCGTCGATGGAAGGATCATAGATCTTTCCAAGGCGGCCGCGCGCCAGATTGATTTGTTGGGACCGGGCGTGGGACCGGTACGCCTTGAAGTCGTCGCTGCACCTCCGGACGTTCCGTCAAACGACTTCTACGCGGTTCAGGTGGGAGCGTTCTCGGTAGAGGCAAATGCCGAACGCGCAAGATCCGACTACGCACAGCGCTTCGGGACCGCACAGGTTGCCGCAAGACAAGGCCCGGTCACGATGTGGCGCGTACTGGTGGGTAAGGAACCGTCCATCGCTTTGGCTCAACAGCTAGCGGAAACGCTAAAAAGAGAGAACAAGGATGTGTTTGTGGTGCGGCTGGATGAGAAGCCTCAGCCCGCGACGGTGATTCCGCCACCTGCGCCGACTTATTAGGCATCAGCTGCTTGGCTTGGTTCAATCGCTTCGCGCATGGGCCGACAGCGATTCCTGAGAGTTTGCGCTCCGTTCGCCACTATCTCTCTGGCGGAGAACTGTTTTTGATCGCGAGAGCTGCACACGACAATTCGCCTCTATCGACACTGGTAGGCACGTCGCAACCGATGAAGCAGGTTGCACGGCTGATTTCGCGAATGGCAAAATCGCGATTCCCGGTGCTGATTCTAGGGGAAACCGGTACTGGCAAAGAAGTGGTCGCACGTGCGATCCATAATCTGGAGCCGCGCGGGCCATTTACCGTTGTGGATTGCTCATCACTCGTCGGACCTTTGATGGAGAGTGAGCTCTTCGGTTATGCGAAGGGCGCCTTTACGGGCGCGCATGTACAAAAACTGGGACTGCTCGACGCGGCGAACGGCGGCACGGCATTTTTCGACGAAATCGGCGAGCTTCCGCTGGATATGCAGCAGAAGCTGTTGCGCGTGCTTCAGGAGAAGGAGTTCCGCGCAGTTGGAGGCATCGCACAGCGCCAATCGAATTTTCGGCTGATTGCGGCGACGAACCGGGACCTGGCGAGCGAAGTCGAGAAGGGGCGCTTCCGCCAGGATCTCTACTATCGCCTGAATGTGATGAAGCTGCGGCTTCCTCCACTACGGGAGCGGCGCGAAGACATCCCGGGGCTGGTGACGCACTTCCTCGAGAAGTACGGGAGCGGGCATGAAGTACCCACCGACACGATGGAAGCGCTGATGAGACATGAGTGGCCGGGCAACGTGCGCGAGCTGGAGCACACGGTGCAGCAGATGGTCGCGATGAACTCCGGCCAGTGGATTTCGCGAGGCGACCTGCCAAGTGCGATTGCGAATGCGGAACGTGAGAAGTCGGCACTGAGTTCGGATGGCGTAAGGGCTTCTTCGGGTGTGGGTACTTCGGCGGAGATTCTGCCGCTCGCGGAAGTGGAAAAGCGGGCTATCTTGCATGCTTTGCAAGTGGCGAAGGGTGACCGGACGCTGGCCGCGGCAATGCTCGAGATCGGGCGTACAACTTTGTACCGCAAGTTGAAGGAATACGGTTTGTAAGATCGAGAGCGTGAGGATCGCTCTCGACGCGACTTACCGCGTGGATGCACAGCCGTCCGGGATCGCCGTTTATTCGCGTGAAATCCTCAGCGGTCTCGCAGCCGGGCATCCTAACGATCAGTTCGTCGATTGCTATCGAGTAAAGCAGTGGCGCCAAACCTCACGGCCGGAGCTGCGCAACGTCAGCAGACGACCGCTGCTTCCACTCGTTGCCACATTCCGGGCCGATGTTTTTCACGCATTGAATCAGCGAGTGGACCGGCGACCGGCCAAGAGAGTTGTTTCGACCTTTCACGATCTATTTGTCATGACGGGCGAATATTCTTCGCCTGAGTTCCGGAAGCGGTTTTCGGAACAGGCGCGGCGCGCGGCAGCTCACTCCGATTTCATTATCGCGGTTTCAGAGTTCACGGCCGGACAGGTGGAAGAATTACTTGGCGTTGATCGGTCGCTGATCCGAGTGATTTATCACGGCGTGCGGAAACGGGTTGGCTTTGAGGGTCCGCATTCGGGCCGGCGGAAGAAGATCGTCTTATTCGTCGGCGCGCTGCAGCTGCGAAAGAACGTGAGCCGGCTGGTAAAGGCATTCGAGCATTTGGCGGCTGACTGGCGGTTGGTGTTGGCAGGCGCTCCCACCGGTTATGGCGCTGAACAGATTTTGGACGACGTCGCGCGAAGCCCGTGCCGCGATCGCATCGAAGTCGCTGGGTACCTGCCGCAGCGCGAACTCGACCAGTTGTATGCGTGCGCGTCTATTTTTGCTTTTCCGTCGCTCGATGAAGGCTTCGGGATGCCGGTGCTTGATGCAATGGCAGCGGGGATTCCGGTCGTGACCTCGAACCGGTCGGCATTGAAGGAGATTGCGGACGACGCGGCGTTGCTGGTAGATCCGTTGCGTTTCGACGAGCTCGGGTGGGCTTTAGAGCGCCTGGCGGAAGACGATCGGCTGCGCTCCGAACTGGTCCAACGAGGGCTGGCGCGATCAGCAATGTTCAGTTGGGACCGCGCGGTCGAGCAGACTTACAGCGTGTACGCTAGTTTCTGAGGAAGCACGGGCGCATAGAGACGCCCCATGTGAAGCCGTGATACCTGAATACCGGGAGTATCCGCCGCCTGTTCCACTGAAGCCGTATGTGATGTGTCTGTGGACCCAATCCGTTGCGCGGTTTGGAACTTCGTACGCGCATCGCGTGCTGCCTGACGGTTGCATCGACGTCGTTTTTATGAATGACGAGCCTCCAGTGGTCGTGGGCCCTTATGTCGAAAGCTTCATCGCACACCTGCCGCCTGGAACCAGCATCATCGGCGCGCGATTTCGTCCGGGATGCGCCGCCAGCTTGTTGGGCCATCCAGCTTCCGCACTGCTCAATCAATCGGTTGCGCTGGATGCACTCTGGAAGAGAGCGGCGTGCACAGATTTTGTGTCGCTGGTGCACGAATCTAGCGGTGTTGCCGCGAAGCTTGTGGCTCTCGAAGCCGCCCTATTGAGCCGCATTCCGCAAGCGAAGCCGGTGGATCGGGAAGTCGCGGTGGGAATCAAATGGCTGGCCAATCATCCGGAAGGGCGCGTGGAAGAGCTCAGCGGGTGGATTGGAATGAGCAGTCGCCAATTCCGGCGGCGTTTTTCGGCTGCGGTCGGATATTGCCCTAAGATATTTCAGGAAGTGCTCCGGTTTCAGTACCTGCTGAATCTTGCGGCGGCCGCGCGGCATCAGGCTCGCTTTGCCGATCTTTCGGCCGAGGCCGGTTATGCGGATCAGGCACACATGACGCGCCAGGTACATCGGTTCTCGGATGTTCCACCGACGGACCTTTTTGATTCTGCGCGATGCACGCTGCAGTTATCGGGTTTGATTCATAGCGCAAGGTCGGATTACGGATTTTGCCAGCCGCCGCCAAGAGCCCGGTAGAGCTCGACAATCGACAGTAACTCGTTCTTACGAAGCTGGGCCAAGGTCAGCTCGCCCGAAAACTCATTGCGTTCGGCATCGAGGACCTGCAGATAGCTGTCGAGACCGCCCTTGTAACGAAGCGTTGAGAGCCGATCCGTTTCCTGAAGGGCTTTGACCAGAAGCTCTTCCTGCGAGCGCTGTTCACGATTCTTTTGGTAGTCGGTGAGAGAGCTGGACACCTCCTGGAAGGCAACCTGTATCGTCTTGCGGTAGTTCGCTACCGCTTCGCGCGTTTGCGCCTGAGCTAAGCGAAGATTGTTCCGAAGTTGGCCGGCATTGAAGATGGGCAGAACCCCGGCGGGCGAGATGTCCTGGTTGCGTGCAGGCCCTGAGAATAGATCGCCGAGCGCACGGCTCTGTACTCCGAGTAAGCCGGTCAGCGAAATCTGCGGGAAGAACAGCGCTTTCGCAGCACCGATCTGCGCATTCGCGGCAATAAGCGTCTGCTCGGCCTGACGAATGTCCGGGCGACGTTCTAAGAGATCCGAAGGAAGGCCCGCGGGAACGGCGGATGGTGCTCCTAACTCGATTAGAGACCTGCCTCGCGGGACCTCGCTAGGATTTTGGCCCAGAAGAACATTCAGGGAGTTCTCAGTTTCCGTGATAGCGCGCTCGGTCGCCGCAATCTGGGCAGTCGCGGTGTAGAGTAGTTGCTCGGCTTGACGAACGTCGAGGCCCGTAGAAACTCCACGTTCCTTACGAAGGTTGGTCAGCTTCAGGCCATTTTCAGCAACGTCCTTAGTCTTGCGCGCGATCTCGAGCTCGAGATCAAGCTCCCTCATCGTCAGATAGGTTGTGATGACGTCGGCGATGAGGCTCGAGATCACGGCATGACGAGCTTCTTCCTGCGCGAGATACTGGGCGCGGGCAGACTCACTCAGGCGGCGAATGCGCCCCCAGACGTCGAGTTCCCACGAGAGGTTCAGTCCGGCCTGCGTATAACTGGTCGCCAGGTTAGTATCCGCCGGAATGAAGTTAAAGGATCCAATGCTCGAACTGCGCGCGGCTTCGAACGATCCCGAAGCGGTGATTTGCGGAGCCAACTGAGAGCGCGTGATCCCGAGCTGGGCGCGAGCTTCGAGAACCCGCTCGCTGGCAGCCTCGACGTCGTGATTGTGAGCGAGTGCCGTTTTGACGAGGGTGGTGATGACCTCATCACCGAATAGGCTCGACCAGGCAACATCAGAGAGTGAGGCTTTCTCCGCCTGTGCGGAAGAAGGAAGGGGCTGGCGGTACTGCGCGGGGGTTTGCACCACGGGACGCTTATAGTTGGGCCCCAGCGCACAGCCGCCGAGGAGAAGGCAAGAAGCAAGAACAGCGAAGATTCGCACTTAGTCACCTCCTCCTGCGGGAACAACGTCTTCGACCGTGACAGCCTTACTCTTCGCGCTTCGCCGGGAAGCGATTCTGTTCACCACTACGTACAAGACGGGCACGATGAAGACGGCGAGTAGGGTGGCGGCGAGCATACCGCTAAAGACAGCAGTGCCGAGAGCGCGCCTGGCCCCCGCACCCGCGCCAGTTGCGATGGCGAGAGGAACTACGCCAAGGATAAAGGCGAACGATGTCATGAGGATGGGCCTAAGTCTGAGGTGGGCGGCTTCGGTGGCGGCTTCCTCGATGGACCTGCCTTCCTCTTGACGGAGTTTGGCGAATTCCACGATCAGAATGGCGTTCTTGGCGGCTAATCCGATTAGCGTGACAATGCCGATCTGCGTGTAAACGTCGTAGGCGTAATTGCGCAGAAAGATGCCGAGTAATGCCCCGAAGATACCGAGGGGCACCGCAAGAATGACGGAGAACGGTGTCGACCAGCTCTCGTACAGAGCCGCGAGGAACAAGAAGACCAATACGGAGGCAAGCCCGAAGGTATATCCTTCCTTTCCTTCAGAGAGCTTCTGCTGGTAAACCGTGCCTGTCCATTCGTAGCCAAAGCCATTGGGAAGCTGCTGAGCAAGCTCTTCCATTGCGGCGGCCGCCTGACCTGAACTGTAACCGGGGGCGGCGCTGCCCAGAATCTTCACGGCACGGAAACGGTTGTAGCGATAAATGACTTCCGGGCCTACGATCGATTCGGTTCTGGCGAGTGTGCTCAGTGGGACCATGTCGCCTTGAGAGGTCCGGACATAGAAGCGATTGATATCGGAAGGCTGACGACGGAAGTCGGGTTCTGCCTGGAGATAGACGCGCCAGGTCCGCCCAAAACGATTAAAGTCATTGACGTAAAGACCTCCGAGAAACGTTTGTAGGGAGTCGTAAACGTCTGTGATCGGGATACCAAGTGTTTGCACTTTGTCCCGGTCCACATCGATTTTGTATTGCGGGACAGTATTGCGGAACGTGCTGATGACGTTCTGCAGTTCAGGCCTGGTTCGTGCCGCCGCAACCAACTGGTCGGCGGCCTGGGCAAGCGCCTCAATGTCGCCGGCTGCGCGATCCTCGAGCATGAACTCGAAGCCACCGGACGTGCCGAGACCGAGTATAGGTGGCAGCCCGAAAGCAAAAATAAAGCCGTCTTTGATTCCGTAATACCTTTGCTGCACTGCGCCGAGGATGCTTTCGAACTGCACGTTCTTCGCCTTACGCTCATCCCAGGGTTTCAGCGTTGCGAAAACGGTTGTGACATTCGAGTTGTTGGTTGAGGTTGGGACATCGAGACCTCCAACAACCGAGGTGTCCTGGATCCCCGGCGTGGTTTGCAGTACGTTTTCAACTTGTCTGCTGGTCGCGATGTTGCGTTCGATGGACGCGCCGTCGGGCAGACGAACGGACGAGATGAAAACCCCCTGGTCTTCGTCGGGGAGAAAGCCGCCCGGTAAGGTTTTGAACAGCGCTCCAGCGCAGAAATAAACAGCCGTAAGGGCGATAAGTGCCAGGGCGCTCTTTCGAATGAGGCCACGCACGCCCGACAAGTAGCGGTTAGTGGTCCAGTCAAACGCCCGGTTGAACTGCGCGAAGCCCTTTGAAAGCAGGCCACGGGGCGCTTCTTTCGGCTTCAGGATAAGCGCGCTAAGAGCGGGGCTCAAGGAAAGAGCGTTGAACGCTGACAGGAGCACGGACGCGGCAATTGTAAGTGCAAATTGGCGGTAGATCTGGCCACTGATCCCGCCGAGGAAGGCGACAGGAATAAATACCGCAGCCAAGATACAGGCGATCGCAATTACCGGACCGGAGACTTCATTGAGCGCCCGGATGGTTGCTTCGCGGGGCTGCATGCCCCGATCGATATTGAGTTGGACCGCCTCGACAACGACAATCGCGTCATCGACGACAATGCCGATTGCGAGCACCAGACCGAACAAGCTTGTGGTGTTAATAGAGAAGCCGAGTGCGGGGAAAAGAGCAAAGGTACCGACGACCGCAACCGGTACGGTGAGCAAAGGAATGAGAGTGGCGCGCCAGTTCTGCAAAAAGATAAAGACCACCGTGATGACGAGCAG
>JAFARV010000272.1 GCA_019245255.1 Acidobacteriaceae bacterium
CAAGCCGTAGTTGAGGGTGAGATTGGAGGTAACCCGGTAGCTGTCCTCGGCGTACATCGCGAAGTCCTTATAGCGAGTGCCGGAAGTAGAACCATAGTTCAGGAATCCTTGATGCACGGTACCGAACAGTGCGCTGGCAACGGGATCCCCGCCGTTTCCGTTAAAGCTTGTTTCGATAGAGGAGAAATCAAACTCGCCCGATGTCGTGGTGAGACGCCGCACATTGAATTGAAGAGCTCGAGCTTCGCCGCCAAACTTTAAGATGTGTTTGCCATGCACCCAACTGACCGAATCAGCGTATTGAAAAACGTTGTCGGCAAATTGCGAATCGCCGCAATTATTAAACGTGTTTTGATAGGCGCTGCCGAGGAAAATGATGCATGGAAAGGTTGTGTTTTCGACGCCTTTTAAACCGATCTGGTTCGGGTAACCCGCGTTCAATCCATTTGAGACTTCACCGCGCCAGCGGCGGCTGAAGCCGGCGAGGAATTGATTCACGAGAGAACTGGTGAATACTTGCGTGTCGTTGAAGCGCAAGTAATGAGTGTTCTGCGGAGTGTGTGAGCCGAAGATTGGGCCCAAGTTGGACACACCGCCTGTATCCGTGTTGTCAGTATCGTAGCCGACCGAGAAGCGTTGCTTGTCAGTGATGACCTGGTCGACTTTCACGTCGTAGAGATCCGCGGTTGTGTGTGAGATGGACGAGTTGATGGCATTGTTCTGCAGACTGCCGTTGGTCGCCGGCAAATATGAGAAGACTTTACTCATAACGGGGCTAGGGGTGTAGTTCGGGTCGTTCTGCAGAATGTTGCGGGGAATCGGATTGTGGGTGACAGGGTCGTATAGTTGGACGCCGTTGGCCAGAAGCACCGAGAAATCGCCTTTGCGCATCGCTTCGGTTGGCAGGCTGGTTACGGAACTACCGCCGGTGCTAAAGCGGAATCCTTCGTAGTCAAAGAAGAAGAACGTCTTGTTCTGACCTTTGTAAAGTTTTGGGATCCAAACGGGGCCGCCGAGACTGGCCCCAAAGTCATTTTGGGTGTCAATAGACCGGGGTTGGCCCACCATGTTGTTCGTCCAGCTATTCGCATCGAGTTCCCGGTTACGCAGGTAATCGTAGGCGCTCCCGTGAAATTGGTTCGTTCCTGATTTCAGGGTCAAGCTGACGATGCCATCGCCCGATTCGCCGAACTCGGCGGAGAAATCGCTTTGCATGACGCGAAACTCCTGCACGGCTTCGGTAGATACTCCTTTGTTCCACTGTGTATTCGGCGACACAAGGGAGATCGACAGACCATCAACCAGGACGTCGGTTCCACCTTCCTGCCCGCCGTTGACTTTGAAGTCATCGGTCGAGTTGCTCCCCGGATTGTTACCGACGTTTCCTGTAAAGCCGGGTACGAGAGTGATGAATTGCACCGGATTGCGCACGGTTCCCGATACTTGCAGGGGAAGGTTTTGGACGAGCGCAGGTTCGACGTTTGCGCCAAGATCGGATGTCGTGGTTTCGAGCTGCGGCGCATCGCCCGTAACTGTGACCGTGCTCTTCACGTCACCCAGTTGAGCCTGGATGTCGACGGTCGAGGTGGTGCTGGTCCGGACTGTAACGCCTTCCTGCGAGTAGCGCCGCATTCCTGTGGATTCCATGACAACGGAGTAACGTCCCGGCTGAAGATTCGGCACAGAGTATACGCCCGCATCGGTGGTGTGAGTGGAAACGGATACACCTGTATCCATGTTGCTGACGGTGACTGAAGCGCTTGAGATGGGAGCGCCGTTGGGGTCAGTGACTGTTCCCTGGATGGTACCGGTATCGTTCTGCGCCAGTAGAGGCCAGGCGGAAACAAAAGAGAGCAGCAGATATGTGAAGACTCTCACGTTCGGACCCCTTTTGAGATAGAAGATCGCTAGTGACGAATTTGCACAAACTTTTGGGGAATAGAAAGAAAGTACGCTGTGAAATCGTTGTGATTCACATACAAGACCCTTGTTAGAAGTGTCTGCTTTCGCTGTGATAGATTTGTGCTCGTCTTGGCCTCTCCGCAGCAAACGCTTCCTACGGAAGACTTGTCGAATGACGAGCGGTGGCAATTGGTTCAGCGCATCATCTCAAGTCCGGCATTTCACAAGAGTGCGAGACTGCGGGACTTGCTGCAGCACGTATCCGAACGTGCCCTTCACTGCCATACTTGCGAGCTAACGGAACAACGAATCGGGGAGGCGCTCTTTCATAAGCCGGCCGGTTACAGCCCGCTGGAGGACAGTTCTGTCCGGGTGCATGTGCGGCAGTTGCGATTGAAGCTGCACGAGTACTTCAACGAGGTTGGCCGGAACGAGCCGCTGGTAGTGGAGATCCCAAAGGGATCTTACGTTCCGTCATTTCGACGTGTTAGCGAGCTCATCAAGCCCCCTTCGATTGGCGAAGCGGAGTCGGGTCCGATTGTCCGGGCGGGAACAAAGAACGGGCAACTCGGTTGGATTATTGCGGGTGTATTAGCTGTGATTTGTGCGGTACTGGCTGCGACTTCCAGCCCCAGATCGTCTCTAGTGGCGGCTTACTCCGCACCATGGCCGTTTTCTGCCGTATTCGATAAACGGCATCACACGATCGTGGTGGTGGCGGACAGCAACTACGGGATGCAGCGCTTGCTCACTGCAGATCCCGGTTCGCTCGAGCAGTATCTGCGAAACGATCTCGCAAACCGGGGGGAAGTCGCGAAGTTAGCAGCGTTGAGTTCACCGTTTCAGGAGTATGTATCGCGTTCGGCTCTGACATCGTTTGCGGACGTTCTGGAGGTGGTTTCGTTGATGAAGATGGCGGGACCGTTGCGGGATCAGGTAACGGTGCGATTCCCCCGGGATTTGCGGATCCGCGATCTGGACCATGACAATTTTGTATTTATCGGCAGCCCTGGTTCGAATCCTTGGGTATCGCTGTTTCAAGACCGGCTGAACTTCCGCGAAACGGAAGGCCGGGTCGGAGAAAGCGCCAAGATGTTCGTGAATGCGAAGCCTCTGCACGGCGAGCAGGCACAGTATGTGGGCCTGCGCTGGACGGGCAGCGTAGGCGAGGATTACGCCACAATTGCACTGTTGCCGAATCCTACTCACGACGGAAATGTGCTGATCTTGCAGGGCTTGCAGCAAGAGGGCACAGAGGCGGCAGGACGGTTTATTGCCGACGAGGTAAGCCGAAATCAGTTGTGGAACGCCTTGGGCGAGCACGGCAGCGACGCAGTGTGGTTCGAGGCGCTGATTCGATCGAGGACGGTTTCCGGCGCTCCCAGTTCGACTGCCTTGATTGCGGTACGGCGGATTCACTGAGTTGTTCATGAGAATACGGTGTGCTGCTCTGATGGTGTTTGCGCTGGCAGCATTTGCCATTTCACCCGAGGTGGAGCGCCATTTCCTGACGGCACAACAAGCGCAGGCGAAGAAGGATTTCGCGACAGCAGAGACCGAGTATAAAGAGGTTCTGAAACTCGATCCGACTTTTGCCGAGGCTCATATGAACCTTGGGCTGATGTATCAGATGGACGGAAGGATACCGGCCGCGATCGGCGAGTTTCGCGCCGCGCTGAAATTGAAGCCAACGCTTGCCGGCGCTAATTTTTTTCTGGGCATCGATTACGCCAAACGCGGAGAAGGCGCACAGGCCATTCCTTACTTAAAGGTTACGGCAGAGCAACAGCCGAAGAATGTCGAAGTCCTGTATCTGCTCGGGCAGGCTTATGAGCGCCTTGGCAGGGACGAAGTTGCCGCTTTGAAGAAGACGCTGCCTGACTCGGTACGAGGAGAGCAGTTGGTAGCTGAGAGTTATGCGATGAGTAACGAGTGGCCCTCGGCTGTGATTCACTTTCAGAATGCACTGGCCAAAGCACCGAGTCTGCCGGAACTTCATCTCGAGTTGGGAGAGGTGTATCTTCATGCCGGAAAGCTGAAGCAGGCACAAGCGGAGTTTGAAGAGGAGCTGCGGCAGCATCCCGCGAGTGTGCGCGCTCATGTGCGGTTGGGTGAAGCAAAGCTGTTTGAAGGAGACACTAAGGCCGGAGTTGAGGACTGGTCACTCGCCTTGGCTATCGATCGCGTGCAGGTGGAGTGGGTGCTCGGGATGCGCGAAAGCCGGTTGGGAGATGCAGCTCCGGAGCAGTTTCCGGAGGCGATCGAGAAGCGTCTGGATGCAATCCCGGAAGAGTTGAAGGACGACCACACGGCTGCCGCACAGCTTGCGCGCAGTTTTGTGGCAGTGCGCAAAGGGGCTGCGATTAGCTACGCGAAGACGCCCGCGCCGGCACGATGTAATGAGAACGTAGCGTTCTTGATGAAGCAGGAACGGTATTCGGCCTTGGGCGCATGTGCGGATCATATACCTGCGACCATGCGTCTGGAGGCGGTAAGGGCGCTGTTTGGAGTGGGTGAATACGATGCGGCGCTGCGACTGCTCGACGAATTACCGGCGCGGCAGAAGCTCTCGCCCGATGCATTCTATTGGCGCGCTCGTTGCTATGAGATGTTGGCGACCGCGGTGTATGTGAGTTTGTATCAGGCCGACCCTGAATCCTATCGAGTGCATGAGCTGCTGGGACATCTGGCGGAGACCCGCGGCGACGATGCAAAGGCGGTGGAAGAATACCGTAGAGCGATCGCTCTCGGGCCCGACTCGGCGAATCTGCATTACGAGCTGGGGCACGTTTTGTGGAAGGACAACAATGTTTCCGACGCACGTGAGCAACTCGAACAAGAGTTGACGAAAAATCCAAATCACGAGGGCGCCCTGATTGACATGGGCGATACCTATTTGCTCGAACATCAGCCGGATAAGGCTTTAGAGTATCTGCGGCAAGCTTTGGAATTAGATCCTGAAGATCCGAATATTCATCGGGATCTGGGCACAGCGTATACGCAGCTTAAGGAGTACGCAAAGGCTGAACCGGAATTCAAGCTAGCGATACCAGCAGACAGTGACGGGTCGGTGCATTATAAGCTGGCCAAGGTCTATCAGGCCCTGGGGCAGAAGGCGAATGCGGAGCGCGAGTTTGCCATTTACACAACCATGAACCGGGATGTGCATGAGAAGCTCGAAGAACGCGGCCAGCGGATTTCCGATATCAGCCGGGATCCAGAGTGAGCGCCTGTTGTTTGGATTTGCCACATTCGTTTTTCTTCGTAACACTGTTGCTGCTGACCGGGTTTGACGATCCGTTTCAGCGCGGATTGGTGGCATTGCGTCAGGATCACATCCAGGAAGCGATTGACGCATTCACAGCAGCGGCGAGTGCACACCCCAACGACGCCCGCGTCCATAACTTTCTAGGACTCGCGTTCATGGCGGCGGACCGTACAAAGGATGCGGCAGCGGAATATTTGCGGGCGACCGAACTAAACGGACAGTTCGAGGATGCATATCGCAACCTCGGGTATCTCGAATGGTCGTCGCATGAGCACGCACGGGCTCGGTCGCATTTGGAGCGGGCGCTGCAACTCGCTCCGGGCGATAAGTTTGCTCTTTACTACCTGGGACGCGTTGAGATGGACGATCATGACGCAGCATCAGCGGTAAGGAGCTTCGAGCGCCTGGGAGATTCGTTCGATCTGGCGCTGGCTTACTTGTACGCCGGACGTTACCAGGATTCGGTCAAAACAGCGAAGAACTTGCCCGATTCTGCTGATGCTTCGACGGTTTTGGGTGTGGCCGAGGCAAAGTTGGGCGACGAGAGCGGGGCAGCAGCGGCCTTGCGAAAAGCGGCGGAAGCAGATGGCGGACACGAGGAGCGTTGGCTCAATCTTTCGCGCGAACTAATGGGATCGAGTCACTACCCGGAAGCTCTGGCCGCCGTCGAACAGGGACTCCGCTCGAATCCGCGATCATACGCCTTGCAGCTTCGCTTAGGGGCGGTACATCTCGCCTCAGGCGATTACGCTGCGGCGGAAAAGGCTTTTCGCGAACTAGTGGACGCAAGCGACCCCCTGCCGACCAGCGCGGCCGGGTTGGCTCAAGTGTTATTGCGCACAGGCCGCGCGGAAGAGGCGGTAACGCTTCTGTCCAGCACTGAGCGGCGCCTCGGCCCGCAGTTTCTTATCGTTTATTTCGAAGGGTTGGCTCTGGACCGCTCCGGCGATCGCAAATCTGCTCTTGTTGCCTTCCGACGTGCAGTCGATATGAATCCCGAGAATCCCGAAGCGCATTTCGGAGTGGGGCGGATCGAGTTGGTTCTGGGGCAGCCGCGCGAAGCCGCCGGGGAATTAGAAACGGTATTGCGATTACAGCCACGAAATGTAGCGGCGCAGAGGTTGTTGCGCCTCGCTAAGGCGCGTGCCAAGGAGGACAGTAATAAGGATGTTACGCTGCCTTCGGACATTGAAGCCGACCGTGAGCCTCCGAGCTTTGTCGGTGATTTCCTACTTCCCGATTGGCATCCGCCTCGGAGTGAATCACGCTGATTTCACATCTGCAACTCTTTCGCTGGGGGGCGCCGGGGCGATACAGTTTGTCATAGCCTACTCAAATGAGTGCCTTGATTCGTGGCATCATCTTTGGCCTGCTCAGCCTTACCGCGAGCGGCGCTTCGTGGGAACTGGGGCCTTTTGCTCGTCCCCGAGATGCGCAGCCTATCATCACGCCCGATAAGAACGCTACCTTTCATGACCCGGTGAGCGGTGAGCAGGTACATTGG